>JANOKK010000131.1:0-1223 GCA_031419255.1 Betaproteobacteria bacterium | reverse complement strand
GGGGGAAATATGCAACAGCCCGGCATCACCAGCCGCATTCGCAGGCACCTGAGACTTACGCGCGCCGCGCACGAGTCGGGAGATGAGGGCACGCCTCCCTTTCTCGTTCTCTTCATCAATTCCATCTGCAACCTCACCTGCGATCATTGCTTCTACTGGCGTGACCTGAACCAGCGCAATGATTTGACGTTTGATGAGCTCAAGAAGCTTTCCGAAAATCTTGGTCCGATCGACATCTTGAATCTTTCGGGCGGAGAGCCGTTCATTCGTAAGGATTTTGCCGAAATTGTCCGGACGTTCATTCAAAACAATGGCGTCAAGCAGATCTATGTCCCGACCAACGGCTATTTCACGGAGCGGACCGAAAAGGCGCTACACAGCGTACTGAAGGAAAAAGATCTGATGCTGTTCGCCTGCGAAATTTCGCTCGACGGAATGCCTGATTACCACGACAAGTTTCGCGGTAACGACAAGTCGTTTGAAAAGGCAATGGAAACCTACGACATGCTGGCCGAATTGCAGAAAGAGGATCCGCGCCTGCGCATCCATTCAATCTCGACGGCGACTAACCAGAATATGGGCGAAATCTGGGAACTGACCGACTACCTGCACAAACGCTGCCCGAAAATGGATCACCACAATCTGGCCATTATTCGCGGCGACCGCAAAGATCCCGCCCTGCTCGCGCCGCCCATTGACCAATACCGCGCACTTTCTGAACATGTGCGCGAGGTTTGGCTGGATCGTGACGAGGGCAGGTTTGGGGCCATTGTCGAGCCGATGCTTCAATGGGCGAAAACGGAATCGGTGTTGCAGAGTCGGCAAGTGGTGCCGTGCAAGGCCGGTGTTTTGACCGGTGTCATCTATGCCAACGGGGATGTGTCCGCTTGCGAAATGCATGAGCCGCTCGGCAATTTGCGCGATGCCTCTTTCCGGGAAATCTGGAATTCACCTAAAGCGAAGGAATTGCGCGCGCAAATCAGCGCCAAGGCGTGTTGGTGCACCACAGAGGTTTTCCTGTGGCCCAGCATCGTGTTCCAGCCGTTGCATTTGGCGCGTTCGATGATTGGCGGGCGCGTGTGGGAAAAGCCAAAGGCACCTGCGGGCTATTCGGCGGCGAGTTTCACCGGCAAGCCCCAACCGAGTCAGGTCATCAACATCGATCGTCTTTCACGCAGTCCGAAAGACGCGGCAGCGACTGTTTCAACCGAAACCTGAACTGC
>JANOKK010000130.1:0-19159 GCA_031419255.1 Betaproteobacteria bacterium | reverse complement strand
AGTTGAGCTTATTCGCGCGACCAACGTGGCACTTGTCACCTCCTGATAGGCACCATCGACCCAGACTGTGGTTATTCCATCGCTGCGCTTGACAAATCCATTGATGACTGGTGGCTCTCTAATGGTCATAGCGGGATCGATTCTGATCGGGCCAGACTTCCGCGCGCGATCCATTCGATCCCGCTCACTAACATCAAAGAAAAGCGTTCCGCCGAGCGGTTTCAACAAGGCAACGTCTTCGGCTGGCGTGAACGCCGACACAACGGAAATCTGGGCATTGGGTGCGACCAACGGCTGCGCCCAACATGCGTTCGAAGCGATGTAAACCGAAACCGACAATATGTAAAGCCAATTCATATTGGTTTCCGCGCCTCAACGGCGGCCTGAATATTTGCGGGTTTGCTCTTGTCCACAAGAGTGATCCATTCCAATGCGCAATCCGCTTCGATCGCCGCGACGTTGGCAGGTGAAGTCGAACGCGTAACGCTTGGCGCACCGGTAACAATTGGTGCCTGTACGCGCACCTCGGGGCCGCCGACCCGCGTGATCGTGCACTTGTCAATTGGAAAAAATCCCCGCTGTATTCGTGGGAACTCGTCGAGAAATGCCATCAAATCGCCATCGTGATACGTCTGAATTTTCATGCGAATGCGACTCGCCATGATGCCAACGGCCGCGTATCCGGCGCCGCTCGCGACCCTCAACGGTCGTTGCGGAGCAACTTCATATTCCAAGCCCAAAATGTTGTGCCGTTTTTTTAGCTCGGCCATCGCTTCGATGAAATCAATTCTTCGTTCCGGCGCAAAAGCGCCGCGGGCAATTAAGTTCTTATAAGTTTCTTCAGACCCCTGTAAATCGGCTAGTTCGCGTTTGGCATTTTCGAGCCGGGATCGCAACTCCTGCAAATTCCGCTGCGAAACCGAATTTGACTTGGTTTCCGACTGCCAAATCAAATAACTCCCCGTGACCAGGAAAATCGCTACGCCAAGGCCGGCAACTGCGACCAGTCCAGCAAATCGCAGCGCCTTGAAGGCTCCACCCTGAGTAGAGGACGAGGTCACGAATCCCCCCGGTTGCGGATAATTTTCATCGTAAACCGCACTTCGCCGACTTCGGGTGTGGTTGCACTGGACGTATTGGCACGCAGAATCGCGGTTGGTTTGACATCTATCGGAAATCGAATGATTTCAACCTTCATGTTCGAAGCCTTACCAATTCGGTCGGCCAACCGTTCGATCTTGTCGATGGCACCACGGTAGTCGCCTTGAAAGCGCATCACGGCGGCGTCTACAATCAATACCTCGAACTTGCTGCCCGGCAATAGTGGGTCGGCATCGGCTACGCCCGAGCCCGCGATTGCGGGTTGTGTGCCCGCAACGACCTTCACTTCAGACCGAACGCTTTGGGTGGAAGCTTCCGCCACGGTTTGATAAGAAGGAATGAATTCCGCGTCTTGGCTGGGTGCCCAAATTGTTTGCAGCAGGCGCATTTCCGGAAACTCCGACCAGACCATCGCAATGTCCTTCAACATTGCAGAGGGCGAGGCCGTTTGTCGGCGAATTTGCGTCCGGTAAAACACGCTGGAATCGCGCACCGTTTCGGACGTATTTGTTTGCGTCGCCATTACTTTTGAAATCGACTGATATTCGGCCTGAATCGACCGCACTACCTGACTGCGTTGATCGTTGACTGCCGAGGCGCTCGCCGTCTGATAGAGATTGAACCCTGCACCCGCCGCACCAATCGCCAATAACCCCGCCGTCAAACCGTACAATCCGATCTTGATTTTTCGATAGCGGCCAAAGCGCATCTGCTCTTTTTCGGCGAAGTGATTCTCCACGCTGCCCTGCGCAAACAAATGCACCAACACCTCTTCCGCATGCGACGAAGTGGGCGCGGGTTTGAGTTTGATCTTTGCCGCGACTTCGCCGATGTCGAGAAAGCGGTACTTCAGCAACGGATAGGTGCGGATTGCCTCAGAGATGACTTCGCGATCGGGTGCATGAACCATGATGCACGCTTCGAGCGTTTCGCCGCCCGCGAAATATCGCAGGCTATCGAGGTATTGCCAGGTGCGGCTGGTTTCTTCGGCGATCAATGCGCCGACCGATTGCCCGCCATCGTAGGCGATCGGCGTCAAGCGGCTGAACTTGACTTGCTTGTTCTGAAAGTACGTTTGCCGAAGGCCGAAATCGGGAACGATCGTTACCAGCAAGGTGTGGGTAAAAAAAACATTCAATTCTTTGGGCAAGCGTGCCGACAATACCGCCGACGAAAACACGCCCTCCAGTGGCACTTCTGCCTGCTCAAGCGCGGTCAGCCATGGTTGCAGCAAATCCGGATTGGTGACGGCGTGATACAGCACGCGATCATCGCGCCGGCCTTCCGCTTCCCGATCCTGCACAATCGCATGGCGAAACGTGGTGGCACGATACAGTTGTGAAAGTTTGCGGCTGAGAATTGCCTCTTGATCGCCACCGCGCAGGTGTGGCACCGTGTCAACGCGGAAGTCTTCTTCGATCAGATCCGTGACGACGTAGGTTGGCATCTCGCGGTGCCGGGCGAGATACTCCGCAAACTGCGGCGTATCGCCATCGGTCGCGTTGAACACTTCGCGCTCGACAATCGCGCCGCTCTTCCAGACCAGCGCGATCAACTTGTCGTTGGTGAGATAAAGAAAGTGCTTGGCCACGATCGCTATCCGTTCCGAATCAGAACTTGATTTTCGCGATGACGTCGTACATCGGATTGAAGACGGTGACGAGAATTCCAATCAGCACGCCGCCCAACACGACCGTCAAGATGGGCTGAATCATTTCCTGCAACTTGCTCATCTGCTCTTTGACATCGCGATTGTAAAAGTAGCTTACGTTCAAAAGCGAGGTATCGAGCCCGCCGGTGGATTCGCCGACGCGGATCATGCGCAATACCAAAGGAGGAAACAGCCGTGCATTCTGAAAAGCCTGACTGATGCCGGCACCGTCGTTGATCTCGCGACCAACGCGTTGCAGCCCTTCTTCAATGACGCGGTTGCCGACAATTTTCTCGGAGATCTGGATGCAATCGAGCACCCCGAGCCCGGATTGGTACATGAGTGCGAAGTAAGTTGAAAAGCGCGCCAGGATAATTTTAGTCATCAGCGGCCCCATGATCGGCAGCTTGAGAATGATGGCATCAATCCGATATTTTGCGTCGTCGCTGGTCTTTGCGATGACGACCAGCGCGGCGACGAGAGCAATCGGCACACCGATGAACAAGAACCAGTATTTTTTCATTACCAGCGAAACGGCAATAAGCGCCATGGTGGACGCAGGTGGATTCGGCGTCAGCGCTTTCATCGTCACGCCGAGCTGCGGCACCAGAAACACCATCAGCATGAAAACCACACCGAAAATCACCGTCCCTGCGAAGATCGGATACATCATCGCTTTCTTCACTTGCGAGGACAATTCATCCTGCCACTTGAGGTTCTCGGTGAGCTTCGATAACACGTCCGGCAATTGGCCGGTTTGCTCGCCGGTACGAATCAACGCGACGAATACCTGATCGAACGCCTGTGGATGTTCGGCCATCGCATCGGATAACTTCAGCCCACCTTCGACATCCTCGAGCACACTCGCGACAATCGCCTTGAAGCCGTCGTTTTCAACCGTGTCGCGCAAGTCAGTCAATGCTTCAATAATCGGCACGCCGGCTCGCATCAACTGATCCATGTGAAAGCAGAATGTGATGATTTCCTTGCGCGTCACTTTGCGCGCCCGCATCAGCGTCGATTTCTTGATTGATTGGAACGTCACCAGATCGAGGCCGAGCCGCTTAAGGCGCATCTCCAGATCGACCGGATTGATGGCGTCGGCATTCCCCGGCAGGATTCGGCCGGTGTCGTCTATTGCGCGGTAGGAATAAGAGGCCATGTCGGAATTATTGTTTCGTGCGCGGTTTATGACACACGGTCGGTCAGATCGACGATTCTGGAAATTTCGTCCAGGCTGGTCTGCCCGGCGAGTACCCGCGAGACTGCATCCTCGGCCAAGGTACGAAAACCGGTGCGGCGTGCGGCTTCGCGAATTTCGCGGCCGGTAGCGCGGCGCGCAATCAATTCGTCGATATCGGCATTCATCTTGAAAAGTTCCATGATCGCGAGCCGCCCCTTGTAGCCGGTGCTGTCGCAATGATCGCAGCCGGCCGCGCGGAAAATTTCCCCCCGCCAGCCGGGATCGACGCCGAGAATTTGCAGCGTCTGCTCATCGTCGGGGCGATATGGTTCGCGGCAATGCATACACACGCGGCGCATCAAGCGCTGGGCGACCACACCAATAATATTTCCCGCCATGATGTCGGGCAACACGCCCAGATCCTGCAAACGCGGAATGGCGCCAATTGCGGAATTGGTGTGCAGTGTGGAATACACCTGATGGCCGGTCATCGCGGCGCGAAACGCCATCTCCGCGGTTTCCTGATCGCGAATCTCGCCGACCAGAATCACGTCCGGATCCTGGCGCATCATCGAGCGGATACCGCTCGCAAAATCGAGTTTGGCGACTTCATTGACCGAGGTTTGACGGATCATCGCCATTGGATACTCGACCGGATCCTCCAGCGTCATGATATTCACGCCCTCGGTATTGACGTGATTCAGGATCGAATATAGCGTGGTGGTTTTGCCGGAGCCTGTCGGGCCGGTCACCAGAATGATGCCTTCGGGCCGTGCCATCATCAGGCGCAGCATTTTGAGTTCGTCTTCCTGCAACCCCAAATCTTCGAGCGGCACGATGCCTTTTTGCCGATCCAGAATACGCAGCACGATATTCTCGCCGTGCGTGGTGGGCTGCGCGGAGACACGAAAATCGATGGAGCGACCGGAAAGGCTTAACGAAATACGTCCATCCTGCGGCGCGCGCGTCTCGGCGATATTCATGCCGCTGATGACTTTCAAGCGCACGACCATGGCCGACCAATAATTTTTGTGAAGAGAACGAATCTGCCGCAACACGCCGTCGATGCGGTAGCGGATACGCAAAAAGCCCTGCTCTGGCTCGAAGTGAATATCGGATGCACTGCGCTTGACCGCGTCATTCAATAGCGCATCGACCAGACGAACCACCGGTTGACTGTATTCATCGAATTCGGTCGCGAGAGATTGGTAATCGATCTCGCCCGTTTCAATCTCATTCAGGATGCCGTCGATCGAAAGCTCGAAGCCATAGTGTTGCTCGATGCCGATGGAAATATCGGATTCGCGCGCAAGCACCTGCTCGATGCGGATATCGTCCTTGATCAGCGCGCGGATTTGGTCGAGCGCCACCACGTTCGATGGATCCGCCACCGCGAGCAAGAGTTTTCGCGCTTGCTTATCGTAATCCACCGGTAGCACCTGATAGCGGCGCGCGATATCCTTGGGCACCAACGCGAGCGCGTTGTGATCGATGATGGTGTTCGAAAGGTCGATCGCAACCTGACCGAGACTTTCAGACAGCGTGTCGCGAATGGTGGCTTCGGTGACGAACCCCAGCCGAACCAGAATCTTGCCCAGCGCTGTTTTCGATTTGCGTTGTTCGACCAGCGCGATATTCAATTGATCGGGCGAAATCACGCCGCGCGCGAGTAGCGTTTGGCCGAGCGGCAGTTGGGTAACAGGGGCGTTCATATGATCCATGGGTGGCGGAATCGCATCATTGACGGATACCCGGCAGCGTATCCGCGAAACACTCCGATTGTATCAATCGCGCACGGTGTTTACGCGCGAAGAAGTGGCCACGATATTCCACAGTCACTATCGTGCTCAATCGATCCGCGCTTCGGACGCAAGTTCCTTGATGCGTCGCGTCACCACGGCGGGATCGAATTGCCCGCCGGATCGCGGTCGCGTCTGCAACGCCTTCTGATAATAGTCACGCGAAAGCGCGGTTTGTTTCAAATGATCCAGACTTACGGCAAGATTGTAGAGATAGTCGGCGTTGTCCGATTCCAGCCGGTAGGCGTCAAAGTAGGCCTGCTGCGCTTCGACCCAGCGCCGCTCTGAGGCGTAAAGGTTGCCAAGTGAAAAGCGCAGTGACGCCGTTTCAGGATGTTGGCTGACCAACGTGCGTAGTTCTGTTTCCAGCGATGGCGAGCGTGCGGCGCTCACCGCCATTAAACCGGCGACTGCCGCACCGTTGCGCGGATCGATAACCAATACTTGCCGGTAGCTGCGCGCGGCGGCGGCCGAATCGCCACCACGGGCCAGCACCGTGGCGAGCCCGAGGTGCGCATCGGGGTTCAGCGGCTCCGCCAATACCAATTTCGTATAGAGAGCCTTGGCGCGCGGATAATCCGCAGTCTTGAGCGCCTCGTACGCCTCGACCAGATCTGAATTTACGGTGGGAATTTCGATCGTTTTCGCCAGCCGCAATTTCACCGGTAGTTCTTTCGCGGCGGCAGCATCTCTCAGCGATTTTGCCAGCGCCTCACGCTCGGTCAGACGCGGCCCGGTGTCCACTGCCACACGCGCGGTGAGTTTTGGCAACGGTGCCATTTCCGCAGGCGGCGGCAACAATGGCGGCAACGGTGCTTCCACCGGCAATTCAGGTTTTGCCGGTGCACTGGCCTCTGGTGCGCGTGGCGCGAGCTGGCCGGTGCCGGGTGCTGTTGCCGGTAGCAAAACGGGTGTCGGCCGCGCAGCCAGATTGACGGCGCCGGGACGCGATACCCGCGCCACTTCATTCCAGACATACCATCCGCCACCGCCGAGTGCGACCACGCCAACCGCGATGACAGGCAGCAGCCATTTCTTCTTTGTGCCTGTTTCAGCGGCAAGCGTCTGTTTGGCGACAAACACATTGCGTGCCACATCCCGCGATTGCACGGCTTCAACGCTGGTGGCCGCATGCGCGGCTTTTGTTGAAGCAGATTGCACGGGTGCGGACGCAACATTGCGCGGATTTGACGGCGCGGCATTGCCGGACCTTGCCTCTGCAAAATCCAGAAGGCTTAGTTCGGCTGCGGATGGACTACTTTCCCTGTCCGGTGCCGCGAGTTTGGCGGTGGACGCAACAATTGGCCTTGCTTTTGGCGGAATGACTTCTTTGTAGTCTTCCAACCTGAAATCTGCTGGTTCCGCCCTGGGCACCGTATCGATGCGGGTCGCAGTCGACCGCTCAATTTCAATTAAGGGTTTCGTTTCCGTTAACGAAACGTCCGGCGTAGACTCGACGGACAATTTGGCGCGTTTTGCCTCCTCGGCACGTTTGAGCGCATCGAGGAGCAAGCTCATGGCGCTTTCCTTGGCTCCCCTTCAGGAACCGCCGAGCCGGGGTTAAGGGTCCCGGGATTCTTCAAATCGAATGAGGGCGAAGAATCCTTGAAAAACTGTGAATCCGGAAGGTATTTCTTGTAATCCGACATATCCGCGTCAAGGCTCGCTTCTCGAATCACCAGCGCGCGAATGAATACCACCAGCTCGCTTTTTCGACCTGAATCATTGCGCAGACTGACCGCGTCGCCCAGCACAGGAACGCGCGACAGAATCGGTATGCCATCGCGCTTGGCCTGGAAACTGTCTTGCATGAGGCCACCCAGCATGGCGGTTTGGCCGCTCGCAACGCGCAGCATGGTTTCAAACTCGCGGGTTTGAATCTGCGGGACGCGGCTGATCACACCGGCTTTGCCGAGATCTGGATTAGGGTCATTCACATATGATGTAATCCGCGTCACGCTTGGGCGAATGTTCAAATTGATAATGTCATTTTCGCCAATCTGCGGCGTTACATTCATCACGAAACCTTCGGGCACCACGTTGGGGGTCGTGTTGTATGAAATCGTTGCGGCAGCGTTGGTGGAGGCCGGTGTCACAGTGGATTGAACGGTGAAGTAAATGCTGTTCTCCACCACTCGCATGACAGCGGTCTGATTATTAAGCGTCATGATTTTGGGGCTGGAGAGTACCCGCGTATTACCGAATGAATTCAGCAATTTCACGGTACTGCTGATATCACCACCCGCCGCTGCGTTGGGGTTGCGGTATTGAATGGAGAAAAATGGCGACTCGGTAAGATTTGCGCCAGTGAGATTCTGTTTGATCGTATAGCCGAGGCCCTGTAATCCCAATGCCGACCAATCAACGCCGGACTGGTAGTTATCATTCAAAACCACTTCCACAACGGTCGCTTCGATGAGCACCTGCCGGCGGGCCGATCCGCCGATTTGCTCAATGAATTCGGCAATTTTTTCCTGCTGGCGAGATGTCGCGCGAACCGCCAATGTGCCGGTTTCGGGATTGACAATGATCGACGCGGCTTCGCGAAAGGTGAGCGTCTGGGACACCGACTCTTGCGCGGCTTGCGAATCAATCACGCCGGGGCCGGTGGTATTCGTTTGTGTTGTACCGGTGGCGTTCGCTGCGCCACGACGTTGCGTAGCGGTCTGCGCGCGCGTCGAGGCGGTCGTTCCCTGACTACGATTTTGCACCACCGTCTCAGAGCTGCCTTCCGGCAGGAGTTTGTCGGTGTCGCGCAGGATATCGCGGATATTTTTTTCCAGATTTTCCCAGAATCGATTCTTGGAGGTATTGTCCAATCGAATTTGCGAACTGTTTTGACCTCCGCCGCCGGCCGCCGCACCACCCGCCGCGCCGCCTGGGCCGACCACCTGCGTCTGCACGCCGATCGAGCCCGATGAATCCCGCGTCATGTTGACGTAGTCCACCTTGTAAATCTTCAGGTAGGGAGAATCCGGACGCACGACGATATTGGGGCCGTCGACTTCCCATCGCAAATCCACTTGTTTGGACACGCGAGTAAGAATCTGCTTCAGCGTCTGGTCGATCGCGTTAAGCGTTACACGCCCTTCGATTCCCGGATGAATGTCGATATTCGCTTTCGTATCGCGGCTGATCGCAAACATCAATTCCTGCACCGGGACATCCTTGACGGTGACGGAATATTTCACCTCATCGATGCGTGGTTTGGGCGGCGGCGGCAACGGCACTTGGCGCACCGGTTCCGGGACGGCACTGCTCTGAGCGGTTGTACCGGTGGATTTGCCGTTTTGCGCATTGCGCGCCAGAGAATCGTTTTGCAAATGGCCGTCAGTACGCGCAACGGGCATAGTGCCGCAGCCGGCGATGCTCGCGGCAACCAAACCAACCGTCATGCAAAGTTTCGGCAAGCGGTTTATTTTCCCGGCTTGAATATTCAAAGTGTTGTCACAAACCGTTGGCGACATCATGGCTGGCGCAATCTTTCCAAGCTGAAGGTGCATATCACTTTCACGCAGATTTTTCGCTTTTTCGTCAGCGCGTGCGGAATTGTCAATTCGGCGCGCATTCTCCAATTGACTTTATAGAAGGATTTGCCAATAAAAGCAATGGGTTGGAGGGTATATTGAAAAATTAACTTTAGTTTCGGAGGGAAGTATCACGGGGTGGCCAATTCGTCACCCTCATTTGATGCGCCACTCAACCGCCTTGGGAACGAATGTCTTCGCGAACGGCGCTCACGGATCTGACGTAGGGCCGGAATTTTGTCAATTTTGAAGACAATCGCTGCATTTCCTCGATGGCATCCGCGCGCTCGACAAAATTGCCAAACAGCACACTGACTCGCGGATTGTCTTTGGTACCCGCCGGGTAAATCATGATCCGATCCGGGCTGAGTTCGCGGCTCGCGTTGCGCAAAAAGCCTTCAATGGCGGATTTCTCGGCCGAATGCGCAGTCATCAATTGGATCGAATAGCGGTTTGCCGGTAACGCGGCCAATCGGGCAGCATCGGCGTCCATTCTGGCATCGAGCCAATCACCCGACTTTGCACCCGCTGGAATTGGCGCAGCAGTCTTGCCGGCGGTGATATCGCGCGCGTCTTGAGCCGTTGATGCGGGCAGAGTAATCGTCGCTGCGGATGTCAATTTCACGCCATCGGCAGCGGGTGTGCGGGCGTCTTTCTTAGCGTCCGTCATCGGCTCCGTTTTGGGCGAGGCTTCCGGCGTTTTTTCCGGCGAAGTGCGCGCATTCGGTGCCGAAGCTATTGCGGTACCGGCAACGTTGGAAGCCTTCGTGCTTTCAACTGTCTCAGCCGGCACCGTCTTAATCGATTTGATCGCGGTTGGCGCAATGGTGGCTGCCGCTTCAACCGGCGGTGCCGTTTGATTGACATCTGCCGTAATTCTTCCCGCCAGAAACCCCGCTACTCCACCCACCAACAACGATGCGGCAACGGCAGCCCACAGTCTGCTTCCTCCACTCTTTCCGGGTAAAACGATTTGCGTGTCGCTAATCGCTGCACGCACGTGATCGGGTGTGACGGTATGCGTGTTGTCCGCGTAGGCGGCCAGCAACGTTTTGTCAGCGTAAATATTGATTCGCCGGGTGAGACCCTCGGACGCCTCCGCGATCAATTTCAACGCATCCGGCGAAAAAAGATTCGGGCCCTTGTACCCGGCGGCGCGCAGCCGAAAATTCAAATAGTCCTTTATGTCGCGTGCCGGCAGCGGCAACAAATTGAAGCTGTGGGTGATGCGCTCCTTCAATTGCCGCATGTGCGGAAGCATCAGATGCTGATCAAGCTCGGGCTGTCCGAACAGCACGATTTGCATCAACTTGTCGTGGCTGGTTTCTAGGTTCGATAGGAGGCGGATTTCCTCCAGCGTTTCGAGCGGCATTGCGTGAGCTTCGTCGATCAGCGCAACCACCTGCTTGCCTGCTGCATGAGTGGCGATCAGGCGTTCCTGCAGCGCGCGAATCAATTTCGTGGTGTTGCCGCCATGCGCATCGACAGCCAGATCGTCGGCGATGGTGGCCAGCATTTCATCGGGGGAAAGCGAGGGCACCGCGAGGTAAATGGTCTCGACGGTGTCCGGCAGACGCTCCATCAACACGCGGCACAGCATGGTTTTGCCCGCGCCGACTTCGCCGGTGACCTTCACCATGCCTTCGCCACTGGTGATCGCGTATATCAACGCCTCAAGCGTTTCGCCGCGATTGGCCCCGGCAAAGAAAAACTCCGTATGTGGGGTGATTTTGAACGGGGCCTCATTGAGGCCGAAATGCTCAAGATAAATCGTCATGGATGACGTTTCCGGCGATGCGAGTGGGGTTTTTGATTTGAGAGTGAGTGTAGCATCGCGTCGGATTCAATCGCTTAGCCGGCGTCGCCATCGGCTGTGGTTCCCGGACGAAGCGCATCCATCCGGCTATACAAGGTCGAGCGTGACACACCTAACAGGCGTGCGGCCTGCGACATATTGCCCTTGGCGAGTTCGATCGCCGCATCAATGTACTGCAATTCAATGGCAGCCAGCGTGGACCCCAGATTAAACGCGCTCTGTGATTCGATTTCCGCTGCATAAGAATGTGCGGATGCCACCGCCGACGTGGCTGCAACGCTTACCCCTTCGATTTCAGTCGAGATTTCAAATTCGGCGCGCAAATCCGCGTCGCTAACCGTGTAACCCGCGTATTTCGCGGTGAGGCGAATTGCAATGTTTTTCAATTCCCGGACGTTGCCCGGAAAACCATAGGCAAGCCAGGCGTCGCGCGCGGCGGCATTGAGCACAAAGGGCTCCCCACCTTGCTTTGCGGCATACGAATTTCGATAGTGATCGAGCAGTTTCAACTTGTCGTCGCCCAGCTCCCGCAGCGGCGGCACGCGCAATGAAAAAACCGACAGTCGATGATAAAGATCGGCACGGAATTGCCCGGCTTTGACTTCGGCACGCAAATCGCGATTGGTGGCCGCAACGATCCGGGCACTCGAACGACGCGAATGGGTCTCGCCGACCCGCTGAAATTCCCCGTTTTCCAGTACCCGCAAAAGCTTCGGCTGCAAATCGAGCGGCAATTCGCCGATTTCATCCAGAAACAGCGTGCCGTCACCAGCGTCTTCAAAATAACCCGCCTTGCTGCCTGCGGCACCGGTGAACGCGCCCTTGGCATAGCCGAACAACGTTGGTTCAACGAGATTTGCCGAAATCGCGGCACAATTCAACGCGAGGAACGGCGATTTTGCGCGTGAGCTTAAATAGTGCAACGCCGCCGCTACGCGCTCCTTGCCGCTGCCGGATTCGCCGTCAATCAAGGCGGGAAACGCGGAGGTCGCGTAAAGATCGATCTGGCTTTTCAATTTGCGCATCGCTGGGCTGTCGCCAATCAGGTTGTGCGCGGCCTCATCGGGATTTGCCGGTACATCGACTTCGCGCGATTTAAGGGCGTTTTGCAACAGCTTTTTCAACCGTCCCGGATCACAGGGTTTGGGCACCAAGTCTGCCGCCCCTAGCGCGCGCGCGCGACGCGCATTCGAGTCTTCGTTTTGCCCGGACAACACCATGATGCGGATGTCGCGCGACCACGCGAGCAAATCGCTGACGAGCTTGAAGCCCTCTGTCGGCAGGTTCGGCATCGGCGGCAAACCCAGATCGATCAAGGCGATAACCGGACGATACGCCCCACTTTTAAGCAAATCCATCGCGGCCACGCGAGATTCCCGGACTTGCACCTCGAAATCGCCCGACAACGCGAACGCAAGACTTTCGCCGATCAATGGATCGTCGTCGACGATGAGCAGCGCGGGTTTCACAGCCACGCGGGGAACAGACGGTTGCTAGGCCAGAGTATCGACATTCCCTGATTATAGTGAGTCCCGGTGCAATCGACGCGATCCGCACGATGATCACGAACGCTTTTGTTGCTACAAGGTTATAGCGAGGTGACATGAATTCATCTGATGCGGTGATTCTCGATGGTCGGGATGATAAAATTCGTCGTTGCTGCGCAGTGAACTTGCCGCAGTGCACAATTGCTACGCTCCGCAACATGCGGCCACGTATTTCCCAGGCTATCCAATAATTGACTTGGGATCGACAACAATCAATATTCTTTCTCGCATCCGATGACCCCCCCACCGCTGGTTGACATCGACGCCGTCGATTTTGCATACGGCAAACGCGCCATTCTGAAAGGCATCTCATTGCAGGTGCCCCGGGGTAAGGTCGTCGCGATCATGGGCGGCTCCGGCTGCGGCAAGACCACGCTACTGCGCCTCATCGGCGGCCAACTGATCGCGTCCAAAGGCAAAGTGTTGGTCAATGGTGAAAATGTTGGCCTCCTGAATCCTGAGGCGATGTACGCAATGCGGCGGAAAATGGGCATGCTGTTCCAGTTTGGCGCACTGTTTACGGATATGACGGTATTCGACAATGTCGCATTTCAGTTGCGCGAACACACCGACCTGCCCGAAGACATGATCCGTGATCTAGTGCTGATGAAATTGAACGCCGTGGGTCTGCGAGGTGCCGCGCAATTGTTCCCATCTGAATTATCGGGCGGAATGGCGCGCCGGGTTGCGCTGGCGCGCGCCGTCGCGCTGGATCCGATGTTGATCATGTACGACGAACCTTTCGCCGGCCTTGATCCGATTTCGCTTGCCGTGGTCGGGCAAACCATCCGCCGCCTCAACGACGCGCTCGGTGCCACCTCGATCGTGGTAACGCATGACGTGGTGGAATCATTGCAGATTGTCGATTACCTGTACTTCGTCTCCGATGGTCGCATTGTCGGCCACGGCACCCCCGACGAAATTCGCCAATCCGAGGAGCCCTTCATCAAGCAATTCGTCCATGCCGAGCTCGATGGCCCGACGCCGTTTCATTACCCGGCGACCCCATATGCAAATGATCTCGGCCTCGCGCGTCCGAAGGTGGCGGGATGATCAACGCCATTCGCAGTCTGGGCCACCGCGGCATCGAGACACTGTGGCGCGGCGGGGCCATTGCGCGATTTTTCTGGATGGTGCTCGTCGCATCGGGCAAGAGTTTCCGCCGCTTCAATCTGATCGTCCGCGAGATCTATTTCGCCGGCGTCATGTCGCTGGTCATCATCATGGTGTCGGGATTGTTCGTCGGCATGGTGCTTGGCTTGCAAGGCTTTGAGACCCTGCAAAAATACGGCGCGCAGGAAACCATGGGTGTGTTGGTGGCGCTGTCGCTGGTACGCGAACTCGGCCCGGTGGTGGCGGCACTACTGTTCGCAAGCCGCGCGGGCTCGGCTATCACCGCTGAAATCGGCTTGATGAAAGCCACCGAGCAATTGAAAGCAATGGACATGATGGCGATCGATCCCATTGCGCGCGTGGTGGCACCGCGCTTCTGGGCTGGCGTGATTTCGATGCCACTGCTGGCGGCACTTTTTTCGGCAATGGGTATTTTTGGCGGCTTCGTCGTCGGGGTCGTGTTGATCGACATCGATCCGGGCGTGTTTTGGAGCAACATGCAGGCGGCGGTGGATTTTCGCTATGATATTTTGAATGGCTTCGTAAAATCGTTTGTGTTCGGTATCGCCGTTTCCATCATCGCCACATTTGAAGGCTTCGATGCCGAGCCGACTGCAGAAGGCGTCTCGCGCGCGACCACGCGGACGGTTGTGACTGCCGCGCTAACGGTACTGCTGCTGGATCTGATTTTGACCGCATTCATGCTTAGGGGTGTTCACTGATGGACCGCAAAAACATCGACCTGATGGTCGGCATATTCATGCTTATGGGCGTCACCGCATTGCTGGTGCTGGCGCTGCGCGTGGGCAATTTGGGGTCGGAACGGGTAACGGAAACGTACACCGTCGACGCGCGATTTGAGAATATCGGCGGCTTGAAGCAAAAGGCACCGGTAAAAAGCGCCGGGGTGCTGGTCGGCCGCGTCACCAACATCATTTTCGACAATGAAAAATTCCAGGCCTCGGTCACTTTGACGCTGGACAAACGCTACAAGTTTCCCAAGGACACCAGTGCGTCGATCCTGACATCGGGATTGCTGGGCGAGGTCTATATCGGGCTGGATGCGGGTGGCGACGACAAGAACCTGCAAAACGGCGACCGTGTCACGCTGACACAGTCGGCGGTGGTGCTGGAGCGCCTGATCGGCCAGATGATGTTTGGCAAGGCGGCCGAAGGCACCGATAAGCCGGTCGATAAGCCGGCTGATAAACCGGTTGACAAGCTGATCGAAAAACCAGGCGACAAGCCTGCTGAAAAGAAGAAGTAGGGCGTAAACTTTTTGCCTCCCACCCCGTTAAGTTGATTCACTTCACAACATAAGCGAACCCATGTTCAAGAAACTCATCCTGTCTGTCGCCTCCCTTTTCGCCTTCTCGGGCGTCCCCGCCTTTGCGCAAGAGGCTCCGGACGACCTGATCCGCCGCAGCACCAACGAAATTCTCGCCGCAATCAAATCCGACAAAGATCTTCAGGCCGGTAATCAGCAGAAAATCGAAAAACTCGCAGAAGAAAAAGTCCTGCCGTATTTCAATTTCGCCCGCATGACGCAGTTGGCGGTGGGCCGCAATTGGCGCGACGCAAGCGATGCACAGAAAAAATCGCTGACCGATGAATTCCGCTCGTTGCTGATCCGCACCTACTCTACGTCCCTTTCTCAATATCGCAATCAGACCATTGATGTAAAGCCACTGAAGATTGCGGCGACGGAAATGGAAACTGTCGTCAAGACCAATGTTAATCAACCGGGCGGCCAACCGATTCCGATCGATTACAGCGTCGAGAAGCTCAAAGATGGCTGGAAGGTCTACGACGTATTGATCGATGGCGTGTCGTTGGTAACCAACTACCGCAGTTCCTTCAATACCGAAATCCAGAAATCGGGCATTGACGGGCTAATCAAGTCGCTTGCCGATCGCAACGCAAGAAACGCGGCGAAGAAATAATCAGATCGATGAATTCCACACATGCCAGCACCGTTGTCGGCGAAGTCCTCAAGATCGAGGGCGAGCTGAATTTCGCGAGCATGGGGCGGCTGCTAGCGGAGTCATCGATGTATTCGCGGCAAGCCAGTTTGCCGGATTGCCTGGCGATCGATTTTTCCGGTGTGACGGAAATCGATTCGTCAGCCGTCGCGCTGCTGCTTCATTGGCGGCGCGAGGCATCACGGCTCGATAAGGCACTCCGCTACATTCACTTGCCACCCAACCTCGTTTCGTTGGCCGAATTGTATGGTGTCGATCAATTGATTCATTGTCCGACACAGCAAACGCCTTGCGCGCCAGTGCAATAGCTGCGCGGCAACCTGTCGCATTCGTCCGGCAGCGCCAATGATTCCCGCCATCGATGTGCAAGGCGTCGAAAAGCGCTATGGAAAATTGACCGCGCTCGACGGTGTTTCACTGAGCGTGAACCCCGGTGAGTTTTTCGCGCTGCTGGGGCCAAATGGTTCTGGCAAAACGACACTCATCACGGCGCTGGCGGGGTTGACGCATGTAAATGCGGGTTCGCTGAAAGTGATGGGGCACGACGTCGTCACCGACTATCGCGAAGCCCGACGGGCGCTGGGAATGGTTCCGCAGGAAATCGTATTCGACCCGTTTTTTTCCGTGCGCGAGACGTTGCGATTCCAGGCAGGCTATTTCGGCATTCCGAAAAGCGCCAAGCTGGACGCCTGGATCGACGAGCTGCTCGCGAAATTGTCGCTCGGCGAAAAAGCCGATAACAACATGCGGCAGTTGTCCGGCGGAATGAAACGCCGTGTGCTGGTCGCGCAGGCGCTGGTGCATCGTCCGCCGGTCATCGTCCTCGATGAGCCCACTGCAGGCGTGGACGTTGAATTGCGGCAGACGCTATGGAGCTTCGTCCGCGAGCTGAACACACAAGGCCACACCATACTTCTCACCACGCACTATTTGGAAGAAGCCCAGCAATTGTGCTCACGCATCGCCATGATGAAAGCCGGCCGGATTGTGGCCATGGATACCACCCAGCACTTGCTGAATGCGTTTTCCGAGCGCGTGTTGCGCGTCAAGCTTGAAGGCGAATTGCCTGACGCAATGCGGGCCAGGCGCACCAAGCAGGACGGGGCGTGGTATTGCTTTGAGATTCACGATTACGCGGAAGTCGAAGCGAGACTCGCGGAACTGCGCAACGCTGGCGCACATATCGCCAATCTGGAAGTGACCGAGCCGGACCTCGAAGACGTTTTCGTCAAGCTGATGCATCGATAGACCGCACCCATGACAGGATTTCAAACTCTGCTTACCAAGGAAGTGCTGCGCTTCTGGAAGGTCGCGTTCCAGACCATCGCAGCACCGGTACTGACGGCGATGTTGTACATGCTGATCTTCTCGCACGTCATGTCGGGCAGCAATGCAGCTTTTCCGGGCGTCACCTACGCACAATTTCTGATTCCGGGCTTGGCCATGATGTCGATGCTGCAAAACGCCTTCGCGAACTCGTCGTCGTCATTGATTCAATCGAAAATCACCGGCAGCATCGTGTTCATCCTGCTGCCGCCGCTGTCGCATTGGGAATATTACGGCGCGTACATGATCGCGGCGATCGTGCGCGCACTCGCCGTGGGATTGGGGGTGTTTTTCGCCGGCTTTTTTACCGCGCATATTCCGGTACATAACGTCGCGGTGATCCTGCTATTCGCGTTGCTGGGCAGCGGCATGTTGGCAGCGATGGGCATCATTGCCGGATTGTGGGCCGACCGTTTCGACCAATTGGCGGCATTCCAGAATTTCATTATCATGCCGGCGACGTTTTTGTCCGGTGTGTTTTACTCGATCAAGTCATTGCCCGCTTTCTGGCAATCGGTCTCGCACCTGAATCCGTTTTTCTACATGATCGATGGGTTTCGCTACGGGTTCTTCGGCAAGTCCGATGTTTCGCTGGCGCTTTCGCTCAGCGTCACCGCAGGGTCATTCTTTTGCCTTTCGGCAGTCACCCTTTACTTGCTAAAATCTGGTTACAAGCTCAGGCAGTAACTAACGCCCGATTCCAGCAATTTTTCCGCACGCATCGAAGCACATTCCGCCATGGTCACCCCCGAAACCGTTGAACGCTACATCCGTGAAAAACTCGATTGTCCGCATTTGGCGGTCGAAGGCGACGGCGCGCACTTTCAAGCCGTGATCGTCTGTGAGGCCTTTGCCGGAAAATCGCGCGTGCAACGACACCAGATCGTCTATGGCGCGCTGGGCGAACGCATGCGCGAGGAAATTCACGCGCTTTCGATGCAGACCCTCACGCCCGCCGAGTGGTCGCAGCACCCCGTCAACTAACGCAAGACCTTATACATGCAAAAGCTAAAAATACGCGGCGGCAAACCGCTTCGCGGCGACGTGCGCATCTCCGGCGCAAAAAACGCCGCGCTGCCGATCCTGTGCGCCGCTTTGCTCACACCCGAGACCCTCACATTGCAAAACGTGCCGAAATTGAACGACATCGGCACGATGTTGAACTTGCTCGCGCAAATGGGCGTAACGACAAACCGCAACAACGAAACGGTGACGCTCAATGCCGCGAATCTCGGCAATCTGGTCGCCCCCTACGACCTGGTGAAAACCATGCGCGCCTCGATCCTGGCCCTCGGGCCGCTGGTGGCGCGCTTTGGCGAAGCAAAAGTATCCCTGCCAGGCGGTTGCGCAATCGGTGCCCGCCCGGTGGATTTGCACATCAAGGGATTGGAGGCGATGGGTGCCGTCATCAACATCGAGGCGGGCTACATCCATGCGACCGCGAAACGGCTGCTAGGCGCGCGAATATTCATGGATACCGTCACCGTGACGGGTACCGAAAACCTGATGATGGCCGCAACATTGGCGGAAGGAACCACGCTGCTTGAGAACGCAGCGCGCGAGCCGGAAGTGGTCGACCTCGCCGAATGCCTGATCAAAATGGGCGCAGATATTCGCGGTCACGGCACCGATACCGTTACCATCAACGGCGTATCTGCATTGCACGGTGCCGAGCACACCGTGATGCCGGATCGGATCGAGACAGGCACTTTTCTCGCCGCCGTCACCGCGACCGGCGGCGATGTGCGCTTGTTGAATACCGAGCCGCGTACGCTGGATGCCGTCATCGAAAAATTGCGCGACGCAGGGGCGACCATCGTCTGCGAAGACAATCGGATCGATATTTCAATGCACAAACGGCCGACGTACATCAACGTCCGCACGGCACCGTACCCTGCGTTTCCGACCGACATGCAAGCGCAGTTTATCGCGCTCAACACCATCGCCAACGGCACCGCGATCGTGACCGAGACGATTTTCGAAAACCGCTTCATGCATGTGCAGGAACTGGTGCGCCTGGGTGCCAAGATCGATATCGAAGGCAACACCGCCATTGTGAAGGGCATGCAAAAACTCACCGGTGCGACCGTGATGGCGACCGATCTGCGCGCCTC
>JANOKK010000129.1:0-6264 GCA_031419255.1 Betaproteobacteria bacterium | reverse complement strand
GCGCACCGTCTTCGCGAGCTTCTCGAAGTCCAGGCCCGTGGTGCCGTTGCCGCGATTGATCAGGTGCCCGACGAGGTTGACCGAGCCCAGGTTGCAGACGGCGATTTCGGTTTCGTTGGTGTTCAACGTGATCTCGGTGCAAAGGTTCGACGAGTGCACGACGCCGATGTGATTCTGCGGCGAGCGGATGTTGCACGGGTCCTTGAATGTGATCCACGGATGGCCGGTCTCAAACAGCATCGAGAGCATCTTGCGCCAGAGTGTCAACGCGGGCACGGTCTTGAAGAGCTTCATTTCTCCGCGGGCGGCCTTGGCCTCGTAGCCGGTGTAGGCCTCTTCGAAAGCCTTGCCGAATTTGTCGTGAAGGTCGGTGCAGTTCGAGGGCGAGAACAGCGTCCAGTCGCCGCCTTCCATCACCCGGCGCATGAACAGATCCGGAATCCAGTTGGCGGTGTTCATGTCGTGGGTGCGACGGCGATCGTCGCCCGTGTTTTTGCGCAACTCCAGAAACTCTTCGATATCGAGGTGCCACGTTTCGAGATACGCACAGACGGCACCTTTGCGTTTGCCGCCTTGGTTTACCGCTACTGCCGTGTCGTTGACCACTTTCAGGAACGGCACCACGCCTTGCGATTTTCCGTTGGTGCCTTTGATATGCGAGCCGAGGGCACGCACCGGGGTCCAGTCGTTGCCGAGGCCGCCAGCGAACTTGGAGAGCAAGGCATTTTCTTTCAACGCTTCGTAGATGCCATCAAGGTCATCGGCCACTGTCGTGAGGTAGCAAGATGACAACTGAGAACGCCGCGTGCCGGAATTAAACAACGTCGGCGTGGACGACATGAAATCAAACGTGGAGAGCACGTTGTAGAACTCGATCGCACGTGCTTCGCGCTCGACTTCGTTCAAGGCCAAGCCCATGGCGACGCGCATATAGAACGCCTGCGGCAATTCGATGCGCTGCTCGTCAATGTGAATGAAGTAGCGGTCATACAAGGTCTGCAAACCGAGATAAGTGAACTGGTTGTCGCGCTCGGCGTTCAAGGCGAGGCCCAGCTTTTTCAGGTCGTACTGCGCCATGCGCTCGTCGAGCAATTCGGCTTCGATGCCGCGCTTGATGTAGCCGGGGAAGTATTCAGCGTAACGCGTGGCCATATCGGCGGGCATCACTTCTTCGCCGAGGATTTCCTTTCGGATCGAATGCATCAGCAATCGTGCGGTGACCTTGGTGTACGCAGGGTCTTTTTCGATCAGCGCGCGGGCCGCCATGGTTGCCGCTTTGAAGACTTCTTCTTGCGGTACGCCATCGTAGAGATCGCGTAACGTCGCTTCGAGAATCTGCTTCGGATTGACGAATTCGCCGAGCCCTTCGCAGGCGGCCTCGATCAGCGTCGACAAGGCGAGCACATCGAGCGGACGATGCCCACCGTTGATCGTGACGTTGATGCCGGCCACTTCGCCCGCCACCGCTTCGGATACTTTGGCGGCGCGTTCCGCCGCACGTTCGGCAGCGCGTTTGTCGCGGTAGATCACGTATTGGCGGGCGACTTCATGCGCGCCGCTGCGCATCAGCGCGAGCTCGACCTGATCCTGCACTTCTTCAATATGAAACGTGCCGCCAGACGGCTTGTGACGAATCAGCGCATTGACGACGGCGGTGGTCAATTGCTGCACCATGTCGCGCATACGTGCGCTGGCCGCTTCCTGATTGCCGTTGACGGCGATAAAGCCTTTGGTCATTGCGACCGCAATCTTGTTCGGCTCAAACGGGCCAACCGAGCCGTTGCGGCGAATAATCTTGTAATCCGAGTAGCGCGATTCGGCGGAATCGGGATTTGAGTGATGTACAGCGGACGCGGTCAAGCCAATTGCAGGATTCGCCGGATTGATATCGGAAGCTAATCGCATGTCAGGGGTCTCCTTGGGGACATTTTTTTTAATGATTTCAACTACTTATTCAGGTAGCCAAAAATGATACGGGGCTTCCTGGCGGCGATGGTCCAACACATACTCAAGCTCCAACTTGACTGCGCGGCCCGCCGAACACGGTGCCCTGAGACAAGTTGCTAACAGGTTGTCCACCGTGTGTCCCGATCTCATACAAAAATTAGGAACAGAATTATCCACAACTCACACAATACCTAGTGTTCGCGTGGGTCAGACAGCACTATATCGTGCGCTTTGAAGAAAATGCAACACTATTTTTTTTGTTGTGAATTCACGCATAAAAACAACGAGTTAAAGCATCTATTCGACCCCGAAAACGGTGTGGAACCTCATGTGAAACATTAAGAGTTTGGAGGCCCAACAAATACGGGCGTTCTCGGGCAAAAAAAGCCTGCAAGGCCCGCCAATGCTGGGGGTTTGCTTCTTGTCAAAAAGCCTGAGTCTCCGAAAAACGCAAATCACAAGTGGTTTTTTGCAGGATTTCCGCTTGGGCCGGTCGCGAGCGGGCCGAAACAATCAAGGACAACCCATGCTGTCCTTGAATGGGCGAAAAAAATCCGCCTGACCGGGCCAGCCATGCTCCGCCTCAGGGGTGTGAGGCTTAGAGGGGCTGGCCCGCGGCGGATTCGTTTCCCGCGATGCGGGAATGCGCGGGCAAGGCCGCGCCTAAAAAACGGCGCGGATAATATTCGACGTGAACAACACCTGACCGCTTGCGGTGAGCGCCTGAATGCGCGCGCTGTTGGCACTTTGAATGGTGATATTGGCGCGTGTCAGCGGTGCGACAGTCGCAAACGCCACCGGACAGCCGATAAGCGGCGGCAGGCACACCACCGAATTCGCGCTGGTCTCATAAATCATGCCCTCGGCTTCGAGCCCACCGGTCTTCCACACCATGTTCTGCATCGTATACCACCGCGGCTGACCGGCGGCATCGTAGACGTACCAAGTGCCGAAGAGGATATCGTTGCGTGTGAAGCCGTGAACAAAGGTGAGGCCCGAGCCGTAACTCGCGGGGTCGTACCACATGCCGGTGAGATCAAACTGCGAGCGCGTGCCGTTCGCGGCGCGGGTCTGGATGGCGACTTCGCCGACATACGTACCCTGATCGGTGACGACGACCACCCGCAGGTCGCCTTCAAATTCGGGCGTGTAACTAACCGACGCGCTGCGGCGCGCGATGGCATCGCAAGAAATTAAATTCGGAAATTCGAGTCTCGCAACCAAGGTCCGCTTGCGGGCGACATCATTGCCGGCGACGATTCTGGTTGTCGGATCGCAAGGTGCTAACAGGCTGATCGAAACGCGCCGTGACACCCCGGGCCCGGCCAGCGCCGGCTCGACGGTGAGTAAGGGCGAAAAATTTTGTGCTAACGCCGGCGCGAAGCCCGTCATCCCCAGCATCCCACCCAGCGCCACGAGGGAAAACGCGGTTCGAAAAAGTCTGTTCATCGCGGGGAAAACAGGTAACGCGATATGTCTTGTCGTCGCCATGATCAAATCTCCGCGCGAATAACGTTGGAGGAAAAGACCACAGCGCCGTCCGGGGCCAGGGCTTCGACCAGCGCCCGGTCGGGGCCGGTCAAAGTCACGCGCGCGCGCCCCACGCCTACTACCAACAACAGCGAAATGACTTCGGCCGGGCAAGCAGTCAAGGGGGCAGGACAACTCGCACGGACGGGGGCCAGCGTTTGATACATCACACCTTCCAGCACCCGGCCCTGCGATTTCCAAGTCGCGTTCTGAATCGTGTACCAGCGTGGCTTGCCCGAACTGTCGTAGACGTACCAGGTGCCGAACACGGCGTTGTCGTTCACGCGGCTATGCACAAAGGTAAGGCCGGAGCCATTGGATTGCGGGTCGTACCACATGCCGGTGATATTGAATCCGGAGCGGTCGTCCGCCGGTGCGCGGGTATCGATCAGTGTCTCACCCAGATATTCACCGTCGACATTGAGCACCAGTAATTTGTCAATGCCGCGCGCCGTCGGGATCAGTGTCGTCGTCACTGAATAGGGGAGAAACGCAGCCGGACACGCTACCAGTGTCGCCGGTAACAGCATGCGCAGCACGCGGGTGGTGACGCCTTGCGAGGTGCCGCCGAAGGTGACACCGACCGGCGGGCAACCGGGCCAATGGCCGGAAATCCGGATTTCGCGCGCAACACCTGGCGCGGCAGTAATCGGCGTTACGGTAATTTGAGACACGCGTTCCGGAAACAGCAAGGTCGTGGGTTGGGCGCTTGCCGAGGACACGCAAAGCACCACCCCCAACATGGCGGCAACACGCAATGCCTTTGGCGCGATGGCAACCATCAACGTTGGAAACATTCGCCTGTTCATTTCATTTCCTTTGCATCGAGGTGACAAACGCGTTACTCTTTAGATGCGGGAATTATTCCCGCATTTGAAAAAAAATGCAAGCCCTCCATTCGATTCGTCCATGTCTTCCCAAATTTCCCGCGAACAACCGTTGCGCAAGCCGCGCTGCACGCGGTCATTGCAAACTAATGCGCGCACGGGAATAATTCCCGCACCTGTTTCGATGCCGACCCGATGCCCGACCACAACTCTCGCGAAGATTCGCCCGCCCGCCCGCTGCTGGATGCGGTCGCGCGTTTGATGGTGCCGATCGCGCGATTGCTGATTGCCCGGGGCGTGTCGTATCAGGTCGCGGCCGAGCTGTTGAAGCGGGTCTTTGTGGCGGCCGCGCAACGGCATTTCGACGCCGATGACGCGACCGGCACGCGCCTGTCGCTGCTGACCGGGCTTAACCGCAACGAGATCCGCCGGTTGACGAGTGCTGCCGAAATGGAAAAACGCCCGGAGGATATTGCATCGTTCGCCTCCGCAACACATGCCGTCTGGCGATCCGTGCGCCGCTGGCGCGACCGCGACGGCAATCCCAAAGCGTTGCCGCGCCGAAGCAGCGGCCGACAAGTCTCCTTCGACGATCTGGTGCGCTCGATCACGCTCGATCACCGCCCCGCCGCCGTGCTGGAAGAGCTGGTGCGCCTGGGATATGTCAGCGAAGACGCAAACGCTGTTGTGCATTTGAACGCAGACGCGTTCCTGACCAACCGCACCTTTAATGATCGCCTGCTGCCGCTCGGCGAAAATATTGAGGATCACGCCAACGCGGCGGTCGCCAACGTGCTCGCGACCCAGCCGCACTTTCTGGAGCGATCCGTATTTTCCGATGAGCTTTCCGAGGCATCAGTCGCAGCTCTCGTCAATCATGCTCAAGCGCAATGGGTACGAGTGCACGACGAGACCATTGAGCGCGCCATTGCGCTAGAGAAATCCGACGCCGACGCCGGCCTTGAGGCCGGTATGCGCATTCGCGTCGGCATGTATTTTTATGCGGAGAAGAAACCCGAATGAAGACCATCCTGATGAAATCGCTCTCATGTCGTGATGTCGATCGTTGCATTGTAAAGGCAGAGCGTGCGGCATCACATCGAAAGCTTCTTGCCGTGATCTTTGCATCGATTCTTGCCGTGTGTCTCAGCCATTGCGGCGGCGGCGACGGCAAAACCGGCTCCAACGGTACCGGCTCGGTTCCGCCCGTCGAGGAATCACTGATCGCGAGCGGGCCGATCACCACGCTGGGTCCGACCGGTGTTGGTGGAACGTCGCTCGATGATGCTGGCGCGCAATTGCAGATCAACGCGCAAATTGCGCGACAGGTATCGGAACTCCGGCTCGGCATGTTTTCGGAAGCGGGCGGCACCATATTTGGCAATGCGGCCAGCGGCACGGCGCGCTCGCTGAGCGCGCAAAGCGCGGTGATCGGGCCGATTACTGCGATTAATCCTGCGGCACGCACGTTAACCGTGGTGACGGTGCCGGTGTCGATCGATCAGAACACCATTCTTGACGGGGTTTCTGCGCTGTCGGCTCTTTCACTGGGCAGTCGCGTCGAAGTCTACGGGCTGCCTCAATTGCCGTCGAATATCGTCGCTGCAACGCGCATCAACATTTTGCCGCCGGACGCGACGGCACCAGTCGAAATACTGGGTAACGCGACCGGAGCCACGATAAATCAAATCAATGTCTCGGGCACATTCGTCTCGACGGGCGGTGCCACCCTGATCATTGGCGGTGCGCCACCGGTTTCGCTGTCTCCAGGCGTATTGATTGCGGAAAATACTAGGGTGCGTGTCATCGGCGTTTTCGATGCAGTCCGCAATAGTGTCGCGGCGACACAAGTGGTCGGCGGCCTGAGCCCCGTGCGCAACGACGATAGCGTGCTGGTGCTGGATGGTCTGGTGCAAAGCGTTTCTGCGCCGGGGCGTTTCCGTCTCAACGACACCGACGT
>JANOKK010000128.1:0-1422 GCA_031419255.1 Betaproteobacteria bacterium | reverse complement strand
GGCAAGGCTCGCATCGCTCGGATTTGTAACGCCTGACATGCCTCGCACGCGGATCGCCGACGAGTTTCGTATTTTGAAACGTCCGTTGATCGCGAATGCTTCGAAAGGGAAAGCCGTTCCGATCCGTCACGGCAATTTGATTATGGTGACGAGCAGCGTACCCGGCGAGGGCAAAACATTTTCGGCTGTCAATCTGGCCATGAGCCTCGCAATGGAAAAAGACCAGACGGTATTGTTGGTCGATGCGGATGTTGCGCGCCCGTCTCTGCCAATCCTGCTTGGTTTGCCGCCCGGGAAAGGCCTCCTCGATGTTTTGGACAATAAATCGATCGATCTCAATCATGTGCTGCTGCGAACCAATGTCGAAAAACTCGCGATTCTTCCAAGCGGAAATTCACATCCGCATGCAACCGAGTTGCTGGCAAGTGCGTCGATGGCAAAGTTGTTGGAGGAACTTTCTGCCCGCTACGCGGATCGACTGATCATCTTTGATTCACCCCCGCTGCTAGTGACCACCGAGGCTCGGGTGTTGGCGACGCAGATGGGACAAATCGTATTTATTGTCCATGCCGAATCAACGTTGCAGGCGGACGTGAAACGCGCCTTGGCGACCATTGAGAACTGTCCCGTCAAGATGATGGTGCTAAATCAAGCGCGAACCGTTGGCCAAGGTGCCCATGGTTATGGTTATGGATATGGCTATGGCTACGGTTCCTGAATTTCATGTGAACTCGTGCCGGCGGCAGTTCGAGCGATTGCCGAAAGGACCGATGCGAGAATGGGGGCTCGCAGCCTCGTATTCGGCAATGTTGTTTGCCGCGTCCGCAAATAGCCAATCCGTTCAGCCTATTGTCCCACCGTTGACCACAACCGAGCCAAGTGCTTCGCAGGTTCGTCCGCCGTCATTTCGAATCACACCGACGCTGAATATTGGTGAACGCTACACGGACAATGCCGAGTCGGTCGGCGCGAGTTTGGCCAAGAGCGACTGGGTGACGGACGCCGCTGCCGGCCTTTTGTTGGAGTATCGCGCCGCCAGAGCCAGCGCGAATATTGATTTTCAGGTCGATCGACTGATCCATTCCAGTTTATCCAGTCTGAACAATACGCAACGTCGCCTGAATTCAAATGCGACTCTCGAGGCAGTGGAAAAATGGTTGTTTCTTGATGCGAGAGCCAATATTTCGCAACAAAGTCGTTCAGCGTTCGGTTCCGCAGATGTGACTGAAGTTGCAAGCTCTCGATCAAACAGAATTGAGACAAACACCTACCAGTTCGCGCCGTACGTGCGCGGCACAATTGGGAATCTCGCAAGCTATCAGTTGCGTTTGAATGCATCCGAGACCCGCACGGGAGAGACCGCATTTCCCGACTCGCGAACGTCGGAACTTACCGGATTCATCAAGAGTGCACCTTCGGCTG
>JANOKK010000127.1:0-3340 GCA_031419255.1 Betaproteobacteria bacterium | reverse complement strand
TTTGGAATTCGATGCCCAGCCGGCGATGATCACGCCATACACGCCCATCGACGTCAACGCCAAAATCATCAATAGACCCGCGTCGATGTTGGCGATCACCCAAGTCGGCGTGAACGGGATCATCGACCACACCGCCATCGCCGGCACCACCGCCAAGGCCGGCGCGATCAGGAACAGCCATCTGTTGGCACCCGAGGGGACGATCTGTTCCTTCAGCAGCAATTTGAGCGCATCCGCGACCGGCTGGCCAAAACCGCGCAGCCATTTGATGCCGAAAAAAGTCACCCGGTTCGGCCCTTTGCGCACCTGCATCCAGCCGATTACCCAGCGCTCGACCAACTGGAAATAGAGCACGAAGGTCAGAAGCGGCACCACCACCATCACCACCATGGTCACGGCCTTGGCTAGCAGCCACGCGCTCGGGCCCCATTCGGTGCCGAGTGCGCTGATGAAGCCTTGATTGAGGGATTGCAGGAGTGCGTCCATGGGATTTTGGTCGGCTATTCTGCAGCAGCGGCCAACGCCACTTTTTCGATATTGATGGTGCCGAACATCGCGCCAAGCGCCGCTGTTTCCGGCAATGACGCGGCCACGCGCACGCAACCGGCGGCGAGACCGGCGTCAATGGCAGCGGTCAGGGTGACGCTATTTCCATCCTGCGTGATGCGCACATCCATGCCATTGGCGACACCCAATCTTGCGGCGACATCGGTTGCGAGCCACGCACGATTCGCATTTTTTGCGTCGGCTGTTTTTTGGAGACTTGATGCACGGCGCACCAACGCGTCCGCCGCGTAAATCGGCACTTCGCCGACGCGCTCGATGCCAGCATTCGCGGCGGCAATGTCTACCTTGATACCGCCGAGTGTGTTGTTGAGTTTGGCGTTGACGAACGCCTGCAAGTCGGCGGAAATTTCAATGCGGATCGAGTTGACATTCTCCTGCTCGAAACCGGTCAAGTCGAGGAGATTGCCGAGCACCCGCAACACCTTCCATGCGGGGCGCGTATCACCCAGCGGCTTGACGACGCCATTGAACGATTGAACCGCACCTTCAAGATTGACGAAGGTACCCGCCGTCTCAGTGAAAGGCGCAATCGGCAGTATGACATCCGCGTATTGCGCCATCTCGCCTTTGAACGAGGTGAGCGCCACCACAAAGTCAGCCGCCTTCAATGCGGCGATGGTGGCGCGCGGATCGTAACAATCTTCCGGCTCCATGCCCATCAGCAGATACGCTTTGCGCGGATTGCACACCATGCCCTGCGCGCAGAAACCATCTTTGCCGGGTTCGGCTCCCACCATTGCCGCGCCAACACTATTGGCGGCCTCGGCGAGAAAACCAAACGTGCCACCGGACAAACGTGCGATTTCCTGCGCCAGCACATGCAACAACGTGAATTGCGGATGATGTTGCGCAACATTACCCAGCAGCACGGCGGTTTTTTCTTTCGCCGCAAAACTCCCGGCAATCGCCTTTGCCTCAGACGAAACGTTGATGCCCGCGATGGCTTGCGCAACTTCGCCCGGCAGCGTGCCGCTCTTGATTTCTACCAGCGCCTTCGCAATCGCGCCAAGAGTCGCCACCATTTCGCTCGGTCGAACGATCGCCTTGTTGGCGACCTTCATCAGCAATTCATCATCGGCCACATGCACGATGTTGATCGCGAGGCCGCGCTTCGCCGCTTGACGCAAGCGATTGGCCAACAGCGGATGTTCCTTGCGCAAGGTTGAGCCGACCACGAGCACACTCTGCAACGCGGCAATCTCCGCGACCTTCATACCGAGCCAGCGCACACCGGCAAATTTACCGTCGGCGCTGGTATCCACCTGCCGCAAACGTGTATCGATATTGTTCGAGCCAACCCCGCGCACGACTTTGTTCAGCAGATACAACTCTTCCAGCGTTTGATGTGGCGAGCCGAGTGCGGCGATCGATTCGGCACCGTGCGTGGCCTTGACCTGCTTCAATCCTTCCGCCACCGCCTGCAATGCAATCGGCCAATCGACTTCCGTCCACGTCTCGCCGACTTTCATCATTGGCTTGGTGAGGCGGTCTTCGGAATTTAATCCTTCGTATGAGAAACGATCTTTGTCCGACAACCAGCATTCATTGATTGCGTCGTTCTCCAATGGCAGCACGCGCATCACGCGGTCCTGCTTCACTTGAACCACCAAATTGGAACCAAGTCCCTCGTGTGGCGACACCGATTTGCGGCGTGACAACTCCCAACTGCGCGCGGAATATCGGAACGGCTTGGAGGTGAGCGCGCCGACCGGGCACAAATCGATCATGTTGCCGGAGAGTTCGGAATCCACCGTTTTGCCGACGAAGGCAAGAATTTCCGAATGTTCGCCGCGCCCCGCCTGACCCAGCTCCATGATGCCGGCGACTTCCTGACCGAACCGTACGCAGCGCGTGCAATGAATACAGCGTGTCATGTCGGTGGAAATCAGCGGGCCCAAATTCTTGTTTACCACCACACGCTTTTCTTCCTGATAGCGCGAGGCGGAAGAACCATAGCCGACAGCCAAATCCTGCAACTGGCATTCACCACCCTGATCGCAAATCGGGCAATCGAGCGGATGATTGATCAGCAAAAATTCCATCACGCCTTTTTGCGCGGTCTTGGCGTATTCGGAATTGGTGTGGACTTTCATGCCGTCGGTGGCGGGGGTCGCGCAGGCGGGCAAAGGCTTGGGCGCTTTCTCGACTTGCACCAGACACATGCGACAGTTGGCCGCGATCGACAATTTCTTGTGATAGCAAAAATGTGGAATGAACGCGCCGATCTTGTTGGCGGCATCCATTACTGTTGCGCCGTTTTCCACCTGAACGGTTTTGCCGTCGATTTCAATATTGATCATGGCTATTCCGCCGCCATTGCCAACGGCACTTCTGCATGCGGTGTGGAATACCCGCCCGCGCCCACCAGGCAGCGTTTGTGGGTGACGTGATACTCGAATTCGTCGCGGTAATTTTTGATGAATGCGCGCACTGGCATCGCTGCCGCATCGCCAAGCGCACAAATGGTGCGGCCCTGAATTTGATCGGCCAGATTCAGCAGCAAATCGAGATCTTCCTGCCGCCCCGAACCATGCTCGATGCGATGAATGATGCGATAGAGCCAGCCAGTGCCTTCGCGGCACGGCGTGCATTGACCGCAGGATTCTTCAAAGTAAAAATACGCAAGTCGCTCGGCCGCTTTCACCATGCAGGTGGTCTCATCCATCACGATCACCGCGCCGGAACCCAACATCGAGCCCGCCTTGGCGATGGAATCGTAATCCATGTCGGTCTGCATCATCACGTCGCCCTTGATGATCGGCATTGACGATCC
>JANOKK010000126.1:0-9600 GCA_031419255.1 Betaproteobacteria bacterium | reverse complement strand
AGTCCCTGATACATGCCGAAAATTGTAGAAATCGTCGCTTGAACGGGAAGCGCAACCGCAAGCGTTAATGTCAATGCGGCAAAAATTGCGGCTGGTTGGCCAATCTGAACTTGTTTGAGGAGCAAAAAGGTAATTGCCCAAGACAAAACCAGCATTGCGGCGTCGTGAAAGAACGCGATAACGGCGCGTTCATTGATCGCAAAAGTTTTCATTTAGCTCCAAGGGTTTTTCTGTCTTGCCTTTTTTCGTCTTGGGTGAAACGCCACTCCAGATACATCAACAGCGACGCGTATGTTATCACCCAGAATCCGAGGATTGGAAAGTGAAAGTCGCTTTTTTGTGCCGCGAGCGCAGATATCGTACTTCCGAGCATTAGAAAGTAATACGACGTCACGGTTTTGCGATGGCTCCATCCAGAAAGGATTAGGCGCTGATAATAATGTTTGCGATGCGCGACCCAAATTTTTTCACCGCGAAATAGTCGTTTCAAAAGCGTTGCCGATGCATCGACAATAAATACCGAGAAAATGAGCAAACCGAACCACCATGGCCAAATTCCCTGCAAATAGCCCTGAATTCCGAGCGCTATTGCCAGGAATCCGAGTGGTATCGACCCGGCGTCACCGAGAAACACGCGACCGGCAGGAAAATTGAAAAACAGGAAACCGAGTGAGGCACCGGAAATGGCGGTGGCAACTATTGCAATTCCGGCAGTATGTTCCGGTGAAATTGACGCCGCAATCGCATAGCCGCCAAACCCCAAAAATGCCATGCCGCCCGCCATGCCGTTGGCACCATCCATGAAATTGAAGAGGTTGGTCATCCAGCAAATGGCAACGACTGATATGCCCATTGCCCACATTGAGGCCAATGTTAAATCCATGTTTAGCGCATCCAGCCAAACCACGGCAGCAATGGCTGCCGCTGCTGCGTGAACAACAAGGCGCAACGCGACCGGTAAATTCTTCCAGTCGTCAATAGACGAAACAATCGCGAGACTAGCGGAAGTCACAAGCAAGATGACAGGAACTCCGGTCGGTTCCCATACAAGAATTGCGGTAGCGATTGCAATCAGAATCGCGAGGCCGCCAACACGCGGAGTGGGCTGTGAATGAAGCGATCGATGATTGGCGCTATCAAGCGACCATCGCGCGACCGGACTATGGATTAGAACGAAAACCAGTATCGCCGATAGCGCAAGTGAGGCAAGAAATACTGTCAGTGCCAATTCCATTTCCAGAGGATTCATTCTTGCGGTTGACGCACAGGCACGCCTAGCGAGCGCGCCCAATCAAAAGCAAACGGGCACCCGAGGGTGCCCGTCTTGATTGTTCAATATTGATCTAGGGACAGGTTGTTTTCCTGGTAACTGATACTGTCGCGGAACTTGCCCCGTCGTTTATCGTAAGCGTGACTAAAGTGCCAAGCGCACCGCCAGCACCAAGCGAATTGATCGCTGGCGTGAAGTTGCCAGTGCCAACGGTCGGCACCGCAACTGCCAACGCAGGATTTGACGAATTGATTACTTTATTCGCATTGCCGCCTGAAATACTGACGACGGCAGAACCGCCATCGGGGACGCAAACTGCACCCGGGGCAACCGTGAGTGGCAATACGGGGGACGCCGTCCCAACGGTTGTGGTGATATCCATGACAACAAACGCACCTAACGCGTCTCGGAAAACGACGTTACCAGGGCTGAGGCAAATATTCGGATTGAATACCTGCACCGCAAAAGCGTCGCCGCTCCGTGTCACGATAGGTGGAGTAACCGCAATTGAACCGGGGAAACTAGTGTCAGCCGTGTACGGTGCCTTCCCGCCAAAAACAAAGACATTGACCAATCCCGTGCCGCAAGTTGCGGTGGTTGCGCCGCCGAGGCTGAGTGTGCTTGGAAGGATAGAAAGCGGCACATTTGAGCCGTTCGCATTGATGATGGTAAAAGTGATGTCGCGATACGCGCCGGTTGCGACGTCAATTAGCCTGAATTGGGCATATTGCGTTGGGGCGTTTGGAGTAACGCGAATGCGCGCAACAACGTTGCCTGCGGTGTCCGCATTTGTCGTATAAGTCGGGCCGGTAATTCCCGTACTGTCGAGAATAAATGCATACGGACCGAAAACAGTCTGGAAGCGCATTTGTTTGTTTGCGTAACGCAGGCCGTTTGCAATCGGAACTAGCGTGATGATCGAATCCTCCCCAGCGCAAGCTTGTGAGGCTGCAGCACCAGCGCCGCCAGCAGCTGAACACGACGCAGTTGTGCTAATCGACAAACCATAGCCGGTCAAGAAATTCTGCAACACGTTATAGGTTCCGGTAGTTTGTGCACCGGTTGCATCGCGTACGGTGATGATGACGGTACGCGATGGAACGCTGTTGGGATCGGTCTGCGGATCGACAACACCCGGTTGATTTGGTACTACCGTGAAAGCATTGCCGCTGATCTGAGAATTGATTGTGACGAGGGTCGCCTCGTTTGAAGTCACGAAGTAGGGTGCTCGACCTCCGGCAACATTAATTGTGACGGGTACATTGGCGTACCACGTTCCGGTATTCGGCAAAATAGTCAATGCACCATTGGTCAGCGGATCCCCGCCAGCCGCTCCACCGCCTCCGCAAGATCCCAAGATCATCGCCATCGAACCGAGCAGGGCAACAGCGACACCCCGCTTTACGAGTGAACTCAAGTTGCCGAAGTATTTTTGTATCGCCACGATGATGTCCTCTTTTCTTCAGTTCTTGGCCGGGACTTTCGCGCCCCGAATTCGCCAGTTTACTTATAAATTATGGCCTTACCTCGCTTTATTAAAGCGCAACTTTCAGTTCGATGCAAGCATTTTTTGACTCAATCAAACGATGCTTTGCGATACCAATCACGCGTGAACCTAGATTTAACTAACTCAAAATTGGCTTGAAACGAGGAGGTTTGCCGCAAAACAAAAAAAGAAACCATGAAAAATCAGCAGGTTGATAACGTATTCACAGCGATCGTTTGCGGCACCGCACTACCTGCGCCGACCGTTATGGCCGCAGCGACCGGTGTTGCCCCGGCACCGGAACCGACGGTACCAATGCCACGCGTAATAGTGATGACGTTGGTACCTGAGACTTGAAGTGCGGTCGCGAGATTTGTCGGCGTTCCAATTGACGTGGTAATGGTTGGTGCGGTAGTTCCCGGATTGTTAATGGTCACCAACACCTGCGCGGATTGGCCACAGGCCAAGCTTATCGCCTGAGGCGACAGAACAATCGCAGGCGGCGGCGCCGGCACATCGGCGGTGCCGGGTTTATTGGTCAAGGTCGATTGAATGCTTAGGCTCGATGAATCGGTGATCGTAAAAATGACTTGATAGCCGTCGATGCCACAGGCCAATTGAGGGTATGAAATCGAAAAGCGACTCGGATTTTCATTTGGCGTGACAGAGGGAAACGCGCCTGCCGTCCCCGGCGCGCTTGAGCGAATCGAATATGGCGGGACACCGCCAAAAATCAGGAAATCCGTGCTGCCAGCGGGGCAGATGTTTTTAAATGCGCCATTGACCGCCCAACCTGTGGGAACGGTAACGAACTCGCCACCATTGATCGTCGATTGCTTGATGAAAAAAGTCGCGGTACGAAATGCTCCGGAGGCGACATCGGTTGCGCGGATCGTCGCAATTTGAGGGGATGCGCCAGGATTCGCGCGAAGTACAGTGGATGCGCGGCCACCTTCATCAGATACCACCGTCACCGAACTCGAAAACACGGTTTGAGACGCGTCGACCGGAAATTGAAATGCCCCTTGAACGACTTCGAATCTAACGCTGCGTCCACGGGCGAGCACACCCAATTGGCTTACGGTCAGCGTAGCGATGCCCGATTGCCCGACACAGACCGTACCGGCGGCAGCACAATTTGGAAAAGCTGCCGGCGCATTGCCAGTGATCGTAATATTGCCGCTAACGATGTTCGGCAAAATCGTAATGGTTGCTGAGGCCGTCTTGCCGGCCTGATCGGTAACCGTTACCGTGGCACTTTGTTGTTCACTTACCGTTCCAGGGACGACCGTCAAATCGGAACCGGCTATCGTTGATAACGCCAACGGCATGACGACCGCATTGCTTGTAGTAACCATGTACGGCGACCGCTGTCCGCCACCCGAAATGACAAACGATATCGGCACGCCAGAATAGGCGGTTGCGGTAGACGGCGAAATCGAAAAAGCGATCGCGGGATCAACGGCAGAGGAAACCGCCCCGCTTCCGCAAGATCCCAGCGCACCCGCGAGCAACCCAATTGCGAGAACTGTCGCGCATCGCTCAATTGCCCGGAAAATAATCACAAATACATCCTTTCGAGTGTTGAGGCATTACAGCAACAAGTTCGCAAAAGTACTTGCCTTCATTGAGATTCTACCAAAGGCATACACGCAATTCATTATCCCCGCATCCAACATGTCGCGCATCGTACTTCCCTTGTTTGACCGTGCGCAAGACAAAAATGTTGCAGCGCGCAAAATGCGGCGTTATTATCGATCTTTCCAGGAATAGTCTTTCTGTTTCAGCGTGTTGGGCGCTCCATTCGAGTGCCCGGTTCGTTGAAACCCTGCGCGGCCATGAGCCCATCAGTGCTGCCCGACATTCCCGGTAACAATTATTACCGTGCCGGATCGTTTTTTTCGCGCGTGCGTCTATGCATAAATGTGCATTCCGCGCGAAGATATCGCAATGCATTTTGTTACCACGCTTTTCTCGGAGTACCTTCGCATGTCTGATGTCAGCGCCGCCACGATTCCTTCGTCGTCTTCGCCCCCCGCGCAAGGGCTGTATGACCCCCGCAATGAACACGATGCCTGCGGCGTCGGTTTTGTTGCCAACGTCAAAGGCAAACGCTCGCATTCGTTGATCGAGCAGGGCCTGAAGATTCTGGAGAATCTGTCACACCGCGGCGCGACCGGGTATGACCCCTTGTTGGGCGATGGTGCCGGCATCCTCATTCAGGTGCCGGATCAACACTTGCGCCGTGCCTGTGGAAAACAAGGATTAACCCTGCCCGCAATCGGGCAATACGGCGTAGGGATGGTATTTCTTCCACGCGAACCCGCTTCGCGCATGGCCTGCGAGCAGGAAATTGAGCGCGCGATCGATGCCGAGGGCCAAATCCTGCTGGGCTGGCGCAACGTGCCGACCGACAATCGTGGACTATCTGCCGCAACGATTGCCGTAGAGCCGCTGATCCGTCAAGTGTTCGTCGCGCGCGGATCGAGTGAGATGAATCAGGATGATCTCGAACGCAAACTCTACATCATCCGTAAACGCTCCGGTCACGCGATTCAGGCATTGAAATTGCGCCACGGCAAAGAATTCTACGTGCCGTCTTTTTCTACGCGCACCATCGTCTACAAAGGCATGCTGCTTGCCGATCAGGTCGGCAAATATTTTGTCGATTTGCAGGATCCGACGATGATGACCGCGTTAGCACTCGTGCATCAACGATTCTCGACCAATACATTCCCCACCTGGGATCTCGCGCACCCGTTCCGGATGATCGCGCACAATGGCGAAATCAATACATTGCGCGGTAACGTGAACTGGATTCGTGCGCGTCAACAAGCGATCGCCTCGCCGGTGTTGAAAGAAGACTTAAAGAAAATCTGGCCGTTGATATACGACGGCCAATCCGATTCGGCGAGCTTCGACAATTGCCTCGAAATGCTGGTGATGGGCGGCTATTCGCTTGCACACGCGATGATGATGATGATTCCCGAGGCTTGGAGTGGCCACAAATTGATGGATGAAGATCGCCGCGCGTTCTACGAGTATCACGCGACATTGATGGAGGCGTGGGATGGTCCCGCCGCGATGGCGTTCACCGATGGACGTCAGATTGGTGCCACGTTGGATCGCAATGGCCTGCGCCCTGCACGCTACATTCTCACCGATGACGATATCGTGGTGCTCGCGTCCGAAGCAGGCGTGCTCGATTTTCCGGAATCGAAGATCGTCAAGAAATGGCGCTTGCAACCCGGCAAAATGTTTTTGGTCGATATCGAAAAAGGTTGCATCGTCGATGACGATCAACTGAAACGCGAACTTGCCACCGCCAAACCATATCGCGAATGGGTCGGGAAGGCGCGCATCCGTCTGAACGAATTGCCCGAGCCTGCACCGGCGGAAAAGTCTTCCGTGCGGCTGCTGGATTTGCAACAGGCGTTCGGCTATTCGCAAGAGGACTTGAAAGTCATTCTTTCGCACATGGCCAAAGCCGGCATCGAGGCGACAGGCTCAATGGGCAACGATTCGCCGCTCGCCGTGATGTCGGATAAACCGCGCAATCTATATCACTACTTCAAACAATTATTTGCGCAAGTCACCAACCCGCCGATCGATCCGATCCGCGAAGAGTTGGTGATGTCGACCGCGATCACGATTGGTCCGCGACCCAATTTGCTCGATATACATCACACCGATCCTGGCCAGTGGCTGGAGGTCGCGCAGCCGGTATTGACGGCTGACGATATGGAAAAGATCCGTCATATCGACATGTTCACCGGCAATCATTTTCGCAGTCATGAACTCGACATTACCTATCCTGCCGCGTGGGGTACTGAAGGCATCGAGGCGGCGGTCGCGTCGCTGTGCGCACATGCAGAAGACGCACTGCGATTGGGCTACAACTTGCTGATCGTCACAGATCGAAAAGTGGATGTCGACCACGTCGCCATTCCCGCATTGCTCGCCGTCGGCGCGGTGCATCAGCATCTGGTGCGCAAAGGCTTGCGTACTTCGACCGGGCTGGTCGTTGAAACCGGCAGCGCCCGCGAAGTGCATCATTTCGCGCTGCTGGGCGGTTATGGCGCGGCAGCGGTGCATCCCTATTTGGCGCTGGAAACATTGCACAACATGCGCGATTACCTTCCCGACATGGATCCAAAGGAAGCCGAACAAAAATACATCAAAGCTATTTCCAAAGGGCTTCTGAAGGTGATGTCGAAGATGGGCATCTCGACCTATCAGAGCTATTGCGGCGCGCAGATTTTTGAAGCGGTCGGGCTATCGAGCGAATTCGTCGGCAAGTACTTCAGCGGTACCGCATCGAACGTCGAAGGCGTGGGTATCTTTGAGATCGCCGAGGAAGCGATGCGTTTGCATCAAAAGGCATTTAGCGACGACCCGGTATTGCGCACTCAACTCGATGCCGGCGGCGAATACGCATACCGCGTTCGCGGCGAAGAACATATGTGGACGCCAGACGCAATCGCAAAACTGCAACATTCCACCAAGTCGAATTCCTACTCGACCTACAAGGAATACGCGAAACTCATCAACGATCAAACCGCGCGCCACATGACGCTTCGCGGCTTGTTTGAGTTCAAAACTGCTGGCGCGCCGGTGCCGCTAGAGGAAGTCGAATCCGCGAAAGAAATCGTCAAGCGCTTTGCCACGGGTGCCATGTCGTTGGGTTCCATTTCAACCGAAGCGCACGCGACGCTTGCAGTGGCGATGAACCGTATTGGCGGCAAATCGAATACCGGCGAAGGCGGCGAAGATCCGAAACGATTTATCGCCGTACAGAAAGCCGGCGAAACGATGAAAAGCAAGTTGGGCGATGCGGTCGAAACCGACATCAAATTGCAAATAGGCGATTCGTTGCGCTCGAGAATCAAACAAGTCGCGTCCGCGCGCTTTGGCGTGACGGCGGAATATCTGAATTCGGCCGATCAAATCCAGATCAAGATGGCGCAAGGTGCAAAACCCGGCGAGGGCGGGCAGTTGCCGGGACACAAGGTTTCGGAATACATTGGCAAGTTGCGTTTTTCCACACCCGGCGTAGAGCTGATTTCGCCGCCGCCGCATCACGATATTTATTCGATCGAAGATTTGGCGCAACTGATTCACGACTTGAAAAACTGCAACGACCGCGCCTCGATTTCCGTGAAGTTAGTATCGGAAGTCGGTGTTGGCACGGTGGCGGCAGGTGTCGCCAAAGCGAAGGCCGATCACGTCACTATCGCCGGCCACGACGGTGGCACCGGCGCGTCGCCTGTGTCATCGATCAAGCACGCCGGCACGCCTTGGGAATTGGGCTTGGCCGAAACCCAGCAGACGCTGGTGTTGAATCGTCTGCGCGGGCGCATCGCCGTGCAAGTCGATGGGCAACTCAAGACCGGTCGCGATGTGCTGGTGGGTGCCTTGCTCGGCGCGGATGAATTCGGTTTCGCGACGGCACCGTTGGTCGTGGAAGGCTGCATCATGATGCGCAAGTGCCACTTGAACACCTGTCCGGTCGGTGTGGCCACGCAGGATCCGGTGTTGCGCAAAAAATTTACCGGTCAGCCTGAACATGTCGTCAATTTTTTCTTCTTCGTCGCCGAAGAAGTTCGCGAGCTGATGGCGGCGATGGGTATTCGCAAATTCGATGACCTGATCGGCCGAGCAGACTTGCTCGAAACCCGCAAAGGAATTTCGCACTGGAAAGCCAAGGGCCTCGATTTTTCTCGGATCTTCCATCTGCCGGATATGCCTAAAGATGTTGCGCGCCATCACAGCGAGGCCCAGGATCATGGCCTGTCGCGGGCGCTCGACAATGTGCTGATCGCGCGTGCCAAACCGGCACTGGAGAAGCGCGAAAAAGTATCCATCGATGCGACCATCCGCAATTTGAATCGTACCGTGGGTGCGATGCTCTCCGGCGAAGTCGCGCGGCGATTCGGCAATGAAGGTTTGCCGCACGACACCATCGCCATCAAATTGGCCGGCACTGCCGGGCAAAGTTTCGGCGCGTTCCTCGCGCACGGCATCACGCTGGAGTTGACCGGCCAAGCCAATGACTACGTCGGCAAGGGATTGAGCGGCGGTCGCGTGGTCGTCAAGCCGCATGCGCAATTTCGTGGTGACCCGTTGCAGAACATCATCGTCGGCAATACAGTTCTCTATGGTGCAACGTCAGGCGAGGCCTATTTTCGCGGTGTTGCGGGAGAGCGATTCTGCGTGCGAAATTCCGGCGCATCGGCCGTGGTCGAAGGCACCGGCGATCATGGCTGCGAATACATGACCGGCGGTTCGGTTGCAGTATTGGGCCAGACCGGACGCAACTTCGCGGCCGGCATGTCGGGTGGCGTCGCGTATGTGCTCGATGAGGACGGTAGTTTCCGCAATCGCTGCAATCTTGCAATGGTCGAATTGGAACCGATCACAGATACGGTGGATCCGGCGTCGCACATGGGCTTGTCGGACTCCGTGTTGCTCAAATCGTTAATCGAAAACCACGCCAAGTACACCGGCAGCCAACGTGCGGTCGACATACTCGCCAATTGGCCCAAATGGTCGCGCGCGTTCGTCAAAGTGATGCCGACCGAATATCGGCGCGCGTTAAACGAGCTCGCGCAGAAGAATGCGGATTTGCTCAAGCAGAAAGCCGCCTGACGCCGCACCTCGACAAGACGCAGCAACCACCACATCCTCGTCGTCACGCAGAAAATTTTCGCGAAAGAATTTGCATGGGCAAGCCAACCGGATTTCTGGAATACCAACGCTTGAGCGAAGCGTCAATCGCACCCGCTGAACGCCTGAAGAATTACCAGGAGTTCACGCTTCATCTCAACGATGACGAAGCGAAAAC
>JANOKK010000125.1:0-4135 GCA_031419255.1 Betaproteobacteria bacterium | reverse complement strand
TGGTAGGCACGATTGGACTCGAACCAACGACCCCCACCATGTCAAGGTGGTGCTCTAACCAGCTGAGCTACGTGCCTGCAAGAGGGTTATTTTAGCCGATTCGCGTCTTCTGCGGCAACATCAGCCATTGTATTTCCCGATATCAACTGGTGCCTAACCGCCGCTTCATCGAAAAAATAGTGGCATATCTCATGGTTGCCATCAAGCAACACTGGTACCTTTTCGCCCCACAGCGCCTCAAGGTTTTCGTGCTGATCGATGTCGATGACATCAATGTCAATGGTCAATGAAAAACGGCCCCGGAAATCTTCCAGGGCCGCAATCAGGTCGTAGCAAAGGTGACAATAATTTCGCGACAATACCGTCAACGTTTTCACCGTTGGCTATTTGCCATCAGGCTTCACGACCACATAGCGAGTCACACCTTCACGCTTGATCAGCAGCGCGACGTTTTTCGCCCCAACCTTTGATGCCAAATCGTTCAGTTGCGCACTCGTTTTGATATCAGTCGTGTTGAACCCAAGGACGACGTCACCCGCCTGTATACCTGCACGCGCGGCCGCTCCTTCGACATCATTGACCATCACCCCGCCATCCACTTTGAGTTCCTTCTTTTCGTCAGCATCCAGATCACTAACGGTCAGGCCAATCTTGTTCGGCTTCGCATCCTTTTTATCGGGGGTTTTCTTGCCAGCCGCTTTCACATTGCGCGGTGCCGCAGGTGTCTCACCAACGGTAATCGTGAGTTCCTTGATCGAACCTTTGCGCCATACTGTCGCGGCAACTTTGGTTCCCGGTGCGATCGCCGCAATAGTGCGAACGACATCAGAATTTGAATCCATCACCTTGCCGTTGATTTTTTGAATGATGTCCTGCGCCAGCAAGCCCGCCTTGTCAGCCGGACCGTCTTTCTCGACTTCCTGAACCAATGCGCCTTTATCGTTTGGCAAACCCAACGAATCGGCCAAATCCTTGCCGACAGCGCTGATCACAACGGCGATGCGACCGCGATTAATCTTGCCGTTCTTGATCAGTTGATTCGCGGTATTCATCGCGATATTCATCGGTATCGCAAAGGAAATGCCGAGATAACCGCCATTACCCGAGAAAATCTGCGAATTGACGCCGACGACTTCACCCCTGAGATTAAACAGTGGCCCGCCCGAATTGCCCGGATTGACTGCAACGTCGGTTTGGATGAAAGGTGTCAGCGCCTCGCGGGATTCACGCGCCTTCGCACTGACGATGCCGGCGGTAACGGTATTCTCAAAGCCGAATGGTGAGCCAATCGCAAGCACCCATTCGCCGACACGGACTTTATCTGAGTCGCCAATGGCCACTTTCGGCAATCCTGTCGCGTCGATTTTCAATACGGCAATATCGGTGCGCTCATCGCTGCCGATAACCTTCGCCTTGAATTCGCGTTTGTCGGTGAGGGTAACGGTGACTTCATCGGCTTTTGCGACGACGTGGGCGTTGGTGATCACATAGCCGTCCCCCGACATGATGAATCCGGAACCCTGACCGTAATCCCGCAGCGGCGGCTCTTGATCCTGCTGATTTCTCGGCGTATTGCGGCGCGGTGTATTTGGATTTTGGGGATTTTGCGGATTCTGGCGGGGCTGCGCTTCCGGCGGCAGAAAGCGGCGGAAGAATTCATTCAGGTCGTCGTTGTCGAACTGCGGCACGCCACTCTGGCGCTGGCTGCCGACACGCGCTTTGGTGCTGACGTTAACGACGGCGGGGCCATGTTTGTCGACCAGGTCGGCGAAATCGGGAAGGTCTTTCGCCGATGCCGGAAAAGTGGCCGTTCCCGCCACAACAAACAGGCTGGCCGCCATCAACATTGCGACCATCCATCCTGCTTTTTGCGAACTAAATTGCGCAATTTCGCTTGATGATGACACGTGGTTACGTTTTGACATAATTTCTCCGTTTACAAAAAGTCACGCCGGGCCTTTGAATTCGGCACCGGCGCATTGCCTGCGATGATAATCAATTCTTTGATCGATCAGCGCTGATTTTACCGGGGACGCCTCACAACACCGTCAGCGATGCTTTGCACAGCGGCAAGCGGCACTTCACCCATCACCGTGATTTGATGATCGGCAACCGCGCGCATCGCGAACGACGTTGGCCCATCTTCTGCGATCACTGAAGCCATTGAGTTGGGGGCGATCTGCGCACTTTCAACAAAAACCGACACGCTCAACACGCCATCTGAATACACCAGATGAGACACCGGCTCGGTTCGCCCGATCAAGTTGCGCGTCATTTCCATAATTTTCCGGAACCCCGCTGGCAGGTTCCCTACTTGCCAGCCGGTATCTGTGTCCTTGGAAGACTTCACTGCAATCTGGCGCTGCCACCCGGGTGCTTGCTCATAACGGGACTTCAGTGCGTGCTTTGGAATACCGCCACTCACGTCGAGTTGCGTGAACATGAATTGCTCGACCATTTGATTGCGATCATTGAAGAGTTTTGCGCGCAGGATAAGTCCGGTACCAACTTCGGCACAGAGTTTCTGCATGTAGCGCATCGCGTCCTTGGGCTCAAGAATTACCCATTGACAATCGAGCCCGGCGATACGTTCCGCCTGTCCAAGCTTCACACGATAATTGTCCGCAATCGCTTTGGCATTGCCGGAAATGAGGGCGGGAAAGAACCGCCCGGTGGCGCGTCGATCGATACTGACCGTGCGCACTTCTGGTCTATAGCAAATCAATTCGTCGTTGCGCCGGATGATCTCGGTTAGTGGGCCATCGAGCAATTCCAGCTTTTCATGTTCCACACCTTGTCGGTCAAGTATGTGCGTGATGCGCGAGGTACTGGCACCTTCAATGGTTTGGTGAACAAAAATGCCCGTATACGGGAGTTCGCGCGCGGCACGGGAAATGCGGTTCAACCAATCGAGCGCCAGTTCGGTTTGCAGCGGGCTGATATGGGGCATCGGTACCGGTGGCAACGGCGACGGTTGCGGCTGCGCGTGAACAGAGCTTGCCAAGACCACCATCGCACCGGCAATACTTCTGGTCACGGTACGCAGCGGGCGGATTTCTTTACGTTCGAACTTTTTGAAATGGTCAATGCGATTCATGCGATGCAAACTACGTTTCTTTCGTCAAAGTAATCGGATATTTATTTGAAACAATGATCGTTGAATGGGCAATGACTCAACGAGCCGTTGCACGCCGGCTGGCTTCGGTCGCTTCGCGCGATTGATTGAGCGTTGCCGCCCTAAATGCGCCAGGATTGGCGAATTGCCGATGCACGACCAGATAATCATTGACCCGCAAATCCGCCTGCGCGCGCTGGATCGAAGGATCGGCTATCGGCTGTGGGGCGACTTGTTGAACTAGCGCAATAGGCGCAACGCTGCCACCTTGCTGCTGCTTGAACGCGACCACGCCGATGGCGGAAACGGTGGCAACGGATGCGGCCATCGCCAACGCCACTCGCGTGCGGCTATTGATGGAAGGTGTTTTTCGGGCTGCCGCCGGTGCCAAAACCGTCGGCTCAAGCGCCAGTCGGGCAAATATTGCGTCGGCACAGGCATTGCCGCTTGCAGCCTTCGATGCACGCACCGACATTGTCACTGACTCGTCGCCACGCAAACACGCGCCGATCAGATGATATGCATCCCAGCTTTCTCTCTGCGTGGCATCGCCGCCGAGTACCTTGATTACGCTCATGGCTTCATCGCGCGGTAGTTCGCCATCCATCAACGCGGACAATTTTTCGCTCATTTACGATTCCTTCCCGCTAAACCCAACATCACCATCTGTGATCCTTAGACGTGCCCATTTGCGGGCGCAATTGCTCGGCCACTGCCTCGCGCGCACGAAAAATCCGCGAACGCACGGTGCCGATCGGGCAATCCATAATTGTCGCGATTTCTTCGTACGAGAGACCTTCGATCTCGCGCAGAATGATTGCTGTTTTTAATTCCTCCGGCAGCTTGTCTATGGTCGAATTGACGATTTCGCCGATCTGTTTCGACATCAATTGCGCTTCCGGCGTTGCGATGTCCCGAAGCCCGCTTGCATCCTCGAACCCTTCCGCTTCCTCGGCATCATAACCGGTCGAGGTGGGGGCGCGCCGGCCCAGCCCCCACAAATAAATTTTTTGGGGGTTG
>JANOKK010000124.1:0-4519 GCA_031419255.1 Betaproteobacteria bacterium | reverse complement strand
GCCGATCGAGCAGGCCGCCGAGCATGTTCAATTCGCCGAACGATAGGCCAAGCGCCAACGACGCCTGCACGCTGTTCTCGATGGCATTGGCGACGACGAGCACACGCGATTTCACGATCTGCCCGACCGTGGCTTTGTATTTGTAGTAGTTGAGAAACGTCGCCATGCCGATCGCGAAGCCGCAAACCAGCAATGCAACAATGACGAATCTCGCCCGCGTTGATGTCATCGTGCGCCTCTACGATGGATTGGGATTGGTTGCGCTGGCCAACCACGCCGCGCGACCCTGGAGAGTGCGACCGCTACTGGCACCTTGGCTGCGTGCTCTCGTCAAATATTTTCCGCGCCTGCTTTTTTTCGCTAAGGGGCATTTTATCACGTGCCTTCCGGACTGCTTCAAGAAACCCTCTCAAGTGCCTGTGTAATTGGTTAATTCCGCCGCAAACGGGCATTCCGATTGGCGAACTATGATATTGTTCTCGTGCCGTGTGCCACTTGGTTTTTGGGGAGCGGGTGGGCAGGCAGATCTGACTGATTGGGGAGAAAATGGCGGCAGAAACTCCGCAGAAAGGCGCTTCGGACGGTCGCCACAATGCGCCCGACGACGCAGATGCCGACAAGACCGTGGTTGATCCGGTTGCGCAGGAACGGTTGCGTGCCGCCGAAATGTTCGATCCAGAAAAAACCGTTATCGATGCGAGTGCGCAAGCGAAGCTGCGCGCCGCCGGTTTTGACGCAATGGCCGACAGCGACAAGACGGTCGTTAGCCCGATGCCGCATGTGCAAGTTGCCGGTGATGATCGAACCATTCCCGATCCGTATTCGCTGGTGAATTCGGCAAGCGTGGCGGCGGACAATGACAAGACACTGGTGAACGATACCGGTCGTTTTGCGACAACGACATCTTCACCAACCGTCACGCGTATGCAATTCGGCGCGGATCAGGATAAAACCCTGTCGGGCTATTTGCCGCTGCCGGCGGCCGCTTCGCTTGCCTTGCCGGTGGGATTCAAACTATACGAGTATCAAATTCTGTCGGTGCTCGGGCAGGGCGGCTTCGGTATCACCTATCTGGCCAAGGATATCAACCTGAATGTCCGGGTAGCGATCAAGGAATATTTGCCTGAAGATTTCGCGTATCGATGCAATGACATCTCGGTATCCGCCAAATTGCCGGAAGATCAGGATTTCTATCAAACCGGCCTCGACAGTTTTCTCGAAGAAGCCCGCACCCTTGCCACCTTTCGCCATCCAAATATTGTGCGCGTTGCGCGGTTTTTCGAGGCCCATCGCACTGCCTACATGGTGCTCGAATATGAGCGTGGCGAATCACTTAAGGCGTGGCGCAAGACGCATCCAGACGTGCCGGAGCGAGAATTGCTGACGTTGATGTGGCCGTTACTGGAAGGTCTTGCAGTGGTGCATGAAAGCGGCGTTTTGCACCGCGATATCAAGCCCGACAACATTTATGTGCGCGACGAGGACGGCAGTCTCGTCCTGCTCGATTTCGGTGCCGCCCGGCAAACCGAGCACGCGAAAGTGGATCAGACCGGTATTTTCACGCCGGGCTATGGGCCGATCGAGCAATATAGCGGGGTCGAGCGCCAAGGGCCGTGGACCGATATTTATGCGTTCGGCGCGACACTATTCTGGCTCGTGACCGGCAAGAAACCGATCGAAGCCTCACTGCGCGCGGCGGAGCCCGATCCGCAGCCGTCGGCGGAGAAGTTGCTCGAGGGTAAATATAGCGTCGAGTTTTTGCGCGCGATCGATTGGGCGTTGAAGCCGCAGCCTGAACTGCGACCGAAAGATATCGGCGAATTTCGCAATAAGCTCTATGCCGCTCACGCCGCGAGTCTCGGCCTTGAAGCCGCATTGCGTGCAGGCGAGGATGGCGATTCCATTGATCTCAAGCAGGACGAGGGCTGGGCAGCGGCGTTGACTCAGCCCAAGGTATTCAAAGCGCGCATGGCGCGTTTCAGCCGAGCGATTTCACGTCCGGCCTCCTGGCCCATCGCGCTCAAGATGACGCTGGCGATGGTGCTCACGGCATTGCTGCCGATGCTGATCACATCGTATTACAACCTCAACCGCAGTATCGAAACCGTCTCGCAAGGTGAATTGCGCAATCTGGAGCAATTGGCGCACAGCACAGCCGGGCGCATTTCGCAATTGATTGGTGACAGCCGCAATCTCGCCAACTATCTCGGCACCGACGATGATTTTGTCGCATTTCTGAGCCTGCCCAACGCAACCGGTAAGGCGGCGATTCGCGTCAAGCTGGAAGGCCTCATCAAGGCGAATCCGGATGTGCAATTGGCGATGGTCATGGATCGCGAGGGCGATGCGATCGTGTCGAGCGATCCCGCCGTCATGGGCCGGAATTTCAAATTCCGCGAATATTTCAAGTCCGCCATGGAAGGCCGTACGCATATTACCGGCATGGTGGTCGGTGCGGTGGCGGGGCAGGCGGGGGTGTTCTACTCGAATCCGGTGTTCGACAGTGACAAGAAAGTGGTTGGCGCAGTAGTGCTGCGAATTCTCGGCTCGTCGATCGGCAAAATGCTGGTCGACGTGCAGCAAGGAAAAGATCGCGTGCCGTTTTTGGTGGATGGCGATGGCGTAATTATTTTTCATCCCGATGAGAAACTTCTGTACAAAAGTCTGGTGCCTCTGCCTGAGGCGAAGCTCAAGGAAATCATCGCCGACAAGACGTTTCGCCGCGACAAAATCGACAGCATCAATCAACCCGAGCTCGCCAAGGCGATGGTCGGCAGCCGCACCGGCGGAAACGTCAGTTACAAATCGAGCATATCCGGTGCCGACGAAATCGCTGGATACGCGCCGGTACCCGGTCACAACTGGGTCGTTGCCGTAAGCGAATCGCGCGAATATTTTGAGGCACCTCTCAACAAGGTGTTCAACACGGTGCTCTTTAGTGTAGTGATCGTCGGCCTGATTTTTGTGCTGCTGGCATCGCTGCTTGCCCGCACCATCGTAAGGCCGATCGAAGAACTTACCGCTGCGGCGCATGCGTTAAAGAGCGGCGACTATGACAAGGCGACACTGACGGTGCGCAGTACCGACGAAATCGGTCGCCTTGCGCGCACCTTCAATGTCATGATTGACGTGCTGCGCCAACGCGAGCGCGAACGCGGCGACAAAAATGCGAAGGCGCGGCGCAAGTCCGACAAATTGATCGACGCGATTCGCAAGCCCGAGCGCTAACGTGGCGGCAAAATCGCCACGGGCGGGTGCCCATCCGAGCAAGTTGACACATTCCAGCGACGCCACCACCGAGCGCGGCAAGCCGGTGCGTTCACGTTCCACCGTTGAAAAAACCAGCGTCGATCCTTCGTGGGAACCGCCCGTTCCCGGCAAACGCCGCGCGGTCGCCGATTGGGAACAATACATGTCGCTCGCAAAATCCATTGTCGGGCGATTCCACAATGAATTTGATTTGCGTTACTTCGACTATATTCATCCAACGCGATTGCAGCCGACGCTTCCCGGTCGGGTCAAGAAACCGTACCCGGTAAAAATTGCCTTCTCCGATTGGGGCGATCTGGAAGCGCCGATTGTCATCTGTTGCGGCGGCGTGGCGAATTCGGCAATGCGGTTCAACTATCTTGCTGCGGATCTGATGAGCGATTTTCGCGTGATTTGCATGGATTGGGTCGGTCGCGGCCGCTCGGGATGGATGGTGGATGAACGCGATTATTCGCTTGCCACATATACCGAGCAATTGCACCAACTCATCGTTCACCTCGACAGAGGTCCGGTGACGGTACTTGGCTCCTCGCTCGGCGGCAGTGCCGCGATCGAACTCGCGGCGCGCTACCCAAAACTTGTCAAACGATTGATCCTGAATGACATCGGCCCGTACATGCCGAAGAAGCGCCGTAAGCGACGCGCGCAGACATTGGCGCGCTTCTATGTATTCCGCGAGCCGGGCGATTTGTTGCGGCGTATCGGCGCTTCGCAAAAAAACGATGGCCCGATCAGCGACGACATCCGCTTTAACATCACGTTTCACCAAACGAAGTGGTCGGATGACGATGGCGGGCGCATTTATCGCCACGACGTGCGCGCGTTGCAGGCCTACAAGCGCGATGCGGATCAGAGTCTGACGCAATGGGATCGCTGGGAAAAAATCCGCTGCCCGGTGCTATTGATCCATGGGCTGTTGTCCGACGCGCTGCAAATGAAGACCATCGACAGAATGAAAAAATCGCACACGATGGCAGTCATGCATGTTCCCGATACCGGCCACACGCCGGTATTATCTGATCGCAATCAATGCTGGTTCATCCGCGATTGGCTGTGCGGCGGCATTAGGTGTGGTTTTAGGGGGTAAGGATTCCTTCGACGTTCTCGCAGCAAGCCGTCCTACCGCGGTAAACCTTTTCTGGGCACTGGACCGCATGAAGGGCGCGAAGAACCCGAAGGACGCGGAGGCGCTGCTCGCATACCTGGTTTCGCCCGAGGGCCGCAAGGCGTTCCTCGAGCGCGGCTTCTC
>JANOKK010000123.1:0-2247 GCA_031419255.1 Betaproteobacteria bacterium | reverse complement strand
ATCTGAGTGCAAATTGGAGATGGCCGATGAGCGTTTGGTTGGGACGATATCTGGGTTCAAACGCCATGATTTCACCAGCGCCGGATATTTTTACCTTTCTTCCCTTGGCAGCTGAATCGATGAGGGCGTAGCGAATCAGCGGTCGAATTAATAGTCCAAAGTCCTCAGCGATATGGGCGTATCCAACAAGTTCTGTCGGCATTGGGTATCCTTCCGGCAAGTTCACTTCTGCGATGAATGATCAGGTTTCCGGATTTTAATCCAAAAACTAATTTGCGGTTAGTTTTCGTACAGTTAATCATCATTGACGGCAATTTTCGTACATTGCGGGCAATTTTCGGAAATTATTGGCGGAGTTTACGGGCTTTCAACGGGCGTTGTTCGGATAAATATATAAATCGCAGGCATATTGCGGCAATGACGGGCGCATTTCGGAGCACCCAGCAGCCTCTCGGACTTAAGGGGAATCGGCTGCAAATGACCCCGGATCGAGTTCGGGGCAGGTTTTGGCCGGTGCAAATTTCGTCGTTTCTCTGCGCCACTCGAACAACGATTGGCGTGGATATCGTCAAAATCCATCCCTGCCCCACTCAATTTGATCGCGGCAAAACCTAATTCCATTTTTCAATCGTTAATGCTGTCATCCTGAGCGAAGCGAAGGATCTCGTCATGACAAGACCCTTCACTTTGTTCAGGATGACATGTCACTATTGAAATGGAAATGGAATAAGGAAGCGCCGACGTATCCCTCGCGATATGCGCATCCGTGCGTTGGACGGACTCCAGGCCGCAGGCCCCGTTGCAAATATAGAGCGGCCACATGTCCGACGAGGAAAGCTGGTAACGTTTCGACATGCAAAAGCCCGACACGACACTTGTCCTGACCCTTGCCGCCATCATTTGGCTTTCGGCCACCTTCGCGCACGCCGAAACGCTATACAAAGTCGTCGGCACCGACGGGAAAATTACCTACACCGATCGCCCGCCGGCCGATGGCAAATCCACGACGATGCAATTCGCCGACGCGCCGACTTCACCCTTGCCCGAGTCGGTGCTGAAGTATCAGGCGGAGTTGCGCAAGAGCATGCAGGGCCGCTTGAGCGCGGCGAAGAAAATCGACTCAAGCGAAACCGCCACCTTTTTCATGGCCACCTGGTGCGGCTATTGCACCCGCGCAAAAGCCTATCTCAACGCCAAAGGCATCCGCTATCAGGAGATCGACATCGATACCCCGGCGGGTGCCCGCGCATTCGTCGAAGCCGGCGGCACGGGCGGTGTGCCACTGCTGCTGGTCGCGGGCAAAAGCGCGCGTGGATTCAGCGAGGCGAGCTATGACAAGTTGTTTGCGCAGAAGAAGTAGTGAGCATGATATTTCTATCTGCCCTGCCATCCTCGCAAAAGCGGGGATCCATTTTTCGCTGATCTCAATTGTTTACGAAACTTGGATCCCCGCTTTCGCGAGGATGACAGGATTTGAAATTTCTAGAAGTTGCCAAGATGTTGAACACTAGATTGGGCGCGGTGTTCCGCGAAAAGGCACGGAAACGCGCGCCAGTGCTGGACTTTGGTTGTGTCGAACTGCGAAATAATCCGCGAGTGATGGGAGTCGCAATGAAAATATTCGCACCGTGCATTGGATTAGTCGTGCTGCTTGCGGCACCGAGTGGCCAAACACAGACGCTCTCGATGGGCCCCGGCATGTGGACAGTGAAGGCGAAGTTTGAATCCGCCGACATGCCGCCCGAAGTGACGTCAAAACTTTCCGAAAAGGCGAGTGAACGCGGCGGGCCGCGGTGCCTCAAGAAGGCGCGAGACTTGCGGACATTGCAAAGTCCGCTTGCGAATAGCAAGAGCAAATGCGAACAAACTGATTTTCAGTTGGATCGAGATCGAATGACGTGGAAGCTTAGCTGCTCCAACGGCATGAAGAGTGTCGTCACCGTTGTCTCGCCGGCCGCCGACAACTTTGTTGCGACGATGGCGATGAGTGGGCCGTTTGGCAAAGCGTTGTTTGTGATCGAAGGCAAACGGGTCGCGGAAAGCTGTGAGTGAAAATACGAACCGACGCCATTTTGAGTGCCGCAAATGCGAGCGGTATAAGGAGTTGTGGCCGTTGGTGAGGCTGTTTAATGCGTGGAAGATTGGCGACGCGGGGCAGGTGGGAGTTCAGTATTGAGGGGCTCCCCGAATCCATATTCCCGTTCGCCCTGAGCTTGTCGAAGGGTAGGCATGAACGGCGACTTTGAG
>JANOKK010000122.1:0-5138 GCA_031419255.1 Betaproteobacteria bacterium | reverse complement strand
AGATCCCTCTCTGCGCTCGGGATGACAGAACAATGATTGACAAATGGAATTGGTAAACCGCCCAGTCAGCGGACACTGTTGCGTTCGCCGGCCGGTTGAAGTGTTAAATGGGCGCCCGCAACCGGTGCGCAGGACTCCACCGCAATCGCCGCAGTGGGGGCTTGCCTTTCCGGCGCTTGGCGCGCGCGAATATTGATACGAATCGTCACCTCTTCGCCGACCGTATGCGACCACGCCTTCATACCGAAACTCGAACGCTTGACCACCAGCTCCGCCGCCGCGCGGCAACGGGCAGGCTCAATCTCCTCGGCGGCATCGCAATGTGAATCGGTCACCGTTAACACCACCGGCTGCGTGACGCCGACAAGCGTGAGGCTGCCTTCGACAAACGTAAGGCGGCTCTCATCGAAAATAAAGCGCGAGGATTTGAATTCAATGGCCGGATATTTTTCGACGTCGAAAAATCCCGCGCCGCGCGCTGACGCCTGCGCGCGCGCCGTACTGGCGACGAGGGTGGTGGTATCGATGGAAACCTCGATGCTGCCCTGCCGCGTCGCGCGATCGAACACCAGTGTGCCGGTGGTGCGCAGGAATTTCCCCTGAATTGGAATCAGCCCCAGAAAGCGCACGTCGAAATTCGCGGTGGTTTCGCGCGCGTCGATCATGTAGACGGTGGCGCTTACCGGAGTGCACGCGAATGCGCAGCAGAAAAGTACGGTACCAAGCCAAATTATGCGGCTATTCATCGTCGCTCAACGCCGCTGCCCGCTGCCAATTTTCCAGCGTGCGGCGATCGCGCTTGGTCGGCCGGCCCTTGAATAACGGCGGCGGCATCTCGCGCAATTCAAGCGCAAGTTTTTCGCGGGCGGCAATGCTTGTTTCCGACTCTGCGTACAACTCGCGCGCAATCGGCGCTGCGCCACGCTTTTCGGATACCGCTTTGACGATCAATACCAATTCATACGGCGGCTTTCGTACCGTCAATTCATCGCCGGGCTTGACTGACTTCGCCGGTTTGGCGCGCTCGCCATTCAGCTCGACATGCCCGGCGTTGATCGCATCGACCGCAATTTGCCGCGTCTTGAAAAAGCGCGCGGCCCACAGCCATTTGTCGAGCCGAACGCTCGCCAATTCGACATTCACCAATACCACCTCAGTTCGCAACGCCGCTCGCTTAAGCGCCGTTCGCCCTGAGGTATCGACAGGCAATTCGCAAAGAAGTCCTTCGATACTTCAGGGCGAACGGTAATCGTTGGGCCAATTGCACAGCATTGCTTCAGGCCCTGGCCTTCGACAGGATCAGGACAATCGGATGCCCACTTAATCCGTTCGTGGTGAGCCTGTCGAACCAATGTGAAATCACAATTGAATCCGAGTTTCCTAGCGCGACTTCGCATTCAGTTTCACCGTCGCAATATTCATTGGCAAGCCGGTGCCGGTATCGTATTCGGCCCCCGCCAGCACGCCGATGCGGGCGATGTCTTCCGCGCTCTTGCGGTTTTTCCAGACGGAGAACATCGCACCGAGCGCGAAATCGCGTCCCGATCCGATTGACCAGAATTTATCGAACTCGAATACTTCGCGCATCGAGTACACGCCGAAGATGCCGCTCGGGTTCGCGACCAGTGCGGTCAATTGCGAAGATTCATACGGATCGTCGTCCTCTTCCTTGGGATTCAGAAACGCTTCGTCCTTCAGGATCGGATGAATCTTGCGAAAGCTTTCGTAAATTTCCTCGCGACCATTGAATGAAAATTCCGGATGTTTTTTCAGAAGGCTCTCGAGCACCAATTGATGCGCCGCGCTGCCGGCGATGCCGAAATACGAGTTGCCATGCTTTAGTAGTTTTTCCGGCGCGGCGTCATGCACGCTGGCGAGCCGGGTCGAGCCGAAGGTGGTCAGCGTATCGCCCGCAATCACCACGTGCCCGTCTTTTTTCACCACCACGATCGTGGTCATCGCAATCCCTTCCATTCCGGTCGCAGCCCGCCATGCGCTGCAGCCAATTTGATGTCAATTGTCACTAATTTTATTAAAACACCAGCATCGGCGCGGGTTTCCGGCAATAAAATCCCAGAAAGCCGCGCCAGTGCTAGAGTTTGTCAATCAATGGAGCCACCAGACCTATCCCGTTCACGCCAAGCATAACCCGCCTGCCTATGCTTATACTGCGGACATTATTTTTCAATGGGCGTCCACGGATTCGTGAAACTTATCGATATCAAACGTGAGGAGTGGCCGGCGTTCCTATGGTCATTCGCGTATTTCTTTTTTCTCCTTTGTGCCTACTATGTGCTGCGACCGGTGCGCGACGAAATGGGCATTCAGGGCGGCATCCGTAATTTGCCATGGCTGTTCACCGGCACCTTCGTCGGCATGCTGCTGGTCACGCCACTGTTCGGCTGGATTTCTTCGCGCTGGCCGCGGCGGCAGTTTTTGCCGGCGGTGTATTTGTTTTTTATTGCCAACCTGTTCGGCTTTTACGTGGCGATGCGCAATCCCGCGCTCGATGTCACGCAGGTGGCGGCGGGGTTTTTCATCTGGTTGTCGGTATTCAATTATTTTGTCGTGAGCGTGTTCTGGAGCTTCATGACCGATATCTACGACAATGTCACCGCCAAGCGATTGTTTGGCACCATCGCCGCTGGCGGCAGCGTCGGCGCCATGACGGGCCCATTGATTACGGCGGCACTCGTCAAGTCAATCGGCATTCCTAACCTGCTGCTGATTTCTGCGTTGCTGCTGGGTTGCGCGGTGGTATGCGTGGTGGGTTTGGGCCGATGGGCCAAGCAGAGGCAGTCGGAACGGGCCGCCGCAGCACTGGCAAGCGGGGCCGTCGCTGGCGCGCCGGAAGATGCCGAAAAAGCCATGGGTGGCGGCATTCTTGATGGAATCCGTCTGGCGCTCGCTTCTCCCTACCTGCTCGCGATCTGCGGCTACATTTTCACCTTGCAAGCACTCGGGACGTTTTTTTATCTCGAACAAGTCCGCATCATGTCCGAGACCATGTCGTCATCGGCCGAGCGCACGCAATTGTTCGCGCAGCTCGATCTCGCGGTCAATACCATCACACTCATCACACAGGTATTCATCACCGGCGCGCTGCTTCGTAATATCGGCCTGATTTTTGGGTTGGTGATCTTGCCGATCATCGCGATATTCACATTGGGCATCACCGGGCTGATGCCGACGCTGGCGGTGGTCTCGATAGCGACCGTGATCCGCCGCGCCTGCGAATTCGCCATCGGCAAGCCGGCGCGAGAGGTGTTGTACACGGTGGTCTCGCGCCAGGAACGCTACAAGGCGAAAAACTTCATCGATACCGTCGTTTCGCGCGGCAGCGATGTGGTCTCGACATGGAGCCACGCCGGCCTGCGCGGCCTCGGCATGAGTACCGCGCAAATGGCAATTGCGGTGATCCCGGTGTGTTTTGTGATGATTGGTGCGGGGATTTATCTGGGGCGCCAGCAAGAGCAGCGCAGCAAACGCGTCATGGAGACGAAACCAGCAGCACCTGCGCCCGCGTAACAATTTGTCGCGTTGACTTGAGCAAGCACCTTCGGCAAACTTCCGGCTTGATTCAAGTTTGCCCAATCCCGGATCGTAGGATGGGTGGAGCGCAGCGATACCCCTCATGTTGGTCGGAATCATTGATGGGTATCGCTGCGCTCCACCCATCCTACGGTCACCCTTGCACTTCCCCCTTCCAAACTTTTCTGGAGCGACGAATGAAAAATTCCCCGACACCGCCCGCGCGAAAAATCATCCACGCGATGCTCATCGCGAGCCTTGCAATGTGCGCCACGCTACTCGAGGCCAAGACGTTTCGCTGGGCCGGTCAGGGCGATGTTCTGACCATGGATCCGCATTCGCAAAACGAGGGGCTCAACAATTCCATGTCGGATCACGTCTATGAGCCGCTGGTGACGCGCGGAAAAACCATGGCGCTGGAGCCGTGCCTGGCGGTGTCGTGGACGCTGGTGAACCCGACCACGATGCGCTTCAGGTTGCGCGACAAAGTCACCTTCCACAATGGCGCGTCGTTCAGTGCCGACGATGTGGTGTTTTCAATTACCCGCGCGCTGGAAAAAACCTCTGATTTCTCTGCCTATATGCAAGGCATTGTGGAAGCGAAAAAGATCGACAACCTGACGGTGGAAATCATCAGCAAAGGGCCGAATCCGACGCTGCTTGATCAGCTCACCGAAGTGCGCATGATGAACAAGGAGTGGGCGCTCAAACACAATGCGCAGCGTCCGCAGGATTTCAAGAACAAGGAAGAAACCTTTACCGCGAGAAATGCCAACGGCACCGGCCCGTTCGTACTGCGCGCGCGCGAACCCGACGTGAAAACGGTGGTGGTGGCAAATTCAAACTGGTGGGGTAAGCGCGAGGGCGATGTGAATGAAGTGATATTCACACCGATCAAGCAGGACGCGACGCGCATTTCCGCACTGATCACCGGCGAAGTCGATTTCGTGCTCGATCCACCGCCGCAGGATATCGCCAAGCTGAAAGAAAGCAAATCGCTCAAAGTGATCGAGGGTAACGAGAACCGCACGATCTTTTTGAATTTCGATCAGGGCCGCAACGAGTTGCTGTATTCGAGTGTGAAAGGCAAAAATCCGTTCAAGGATTTGCGTGTACGGCAGGCGATGGCGCACACGATCGATGCGAACGCGATACGCGTCAGCGTCATGCGCGGATCCGCCACCACCAGCGGATCGATGATCGCGCCACAGGTGCGCGGCTACAGCAAGGATCTTGAAAAACGCTGGCCGCTTGATCTGGTAAAGGCGAAGAAATTGATGGCCGAGGCCGGCTATCCGAATGGCTTCGAGGTGACGCTGGATTGCCCCAACAACCGCTACATCAACGACGAAAAAATCTGCACCGCGATCGCCGGCATGCTAGCCAAAATCGACATCCGCATTAAGTTGAATTCGATGCCGCGCGTGACGTACTTTCCAAAGGTGCAGAACGGCGACACCAGCATGTATTTGCTTGGCTGGGGCGTGCCGACTTTCGATTCGCTCTACACGCTGCAATCGATCATCCGCAGCAAGGGTGCGGGCGGCGATGGCAATTGGAATTTTTCCGGGTATTCCAACGCGAAAATCGACGCCATCGTCGATCAG
>JANOKK010000121.1:0-3892 GCA_031419255.1 Betaproteobacteria bacterium | reverse complement strand
CCATCCGGCCCCGCGCGCCGCCCGACAGTTCCGCGAAGCGCTCGATGATGAGGCAATGCTGTCCGATGTCATCAGTCCAGGCTCGGAATTTGTCGAAGTCGGTGGCACGCGCAAACACATCATCAGTTACCTCGGCGATTTTCTGTTTCCGCCGCAACGTGCGCGAGCGAAAGTGAAATCGCTGTCGGGAGGCGAGCGCAATCGGTTACTGCTCGCTCGCCTGTTCGCAAAACCCGCCAATCTTCTCGTGCTGGACGAACCCACCAACGATCTCGATATCGAGACCCTTGAACTGCTTGAAAATCTCTTGCAGGATTTTTCCGGCACGATCTTGCTCGTGAGTCACGACCGCACATTTTTGAACAACGTGGCGACGCAGGTGTTCGCGTTTGAAGGCGAAGGCGTCGTCCGCGAGTATGCGGGCGGCTACGACGATTGGCTGATGCAGCGCGATGCGGCAGCAAACAAGTCGACCGTGGACCCTAAAGTAAATGTTGCGAGCATCGCAAAATCCGGCGCGCGCAAAACCAAGCTTAGCTTCAATGAAGATCGGGAACTGGAGGCGTTGCCCCAAAAAATTGCTGCGTTGGAAATTGAGCAAGCCGAAATCGCGCGACGCCTATCGGATCCCGCGATGTATAGCGCATCGAAAAATCAGATCAAGGATTTGACGACGCGCCAAACGGCCATCGGCGTGGAAATTGACGCGGCAATGGCACGTTGGGAAGCGCTTGAATTGAAAAAGTCCGGTGGCGGCAACGTGACGGGCTGACAATCAACGTTTGCCAAAAAACAAGAAACCCACCAAGGCAACTGGTGGGTTTCGTCATTGGCGGAGAGGGTGGGATTCGAACCCACGATACGGTATGACCGTATGCCGGATTTCGAGTCCGGTGCAATCGACCACTCTACCACCTCTCCGGTTTCAGTCGAAACGCAGGCGCGATTATAGCCGTTCATCGGGCGGGCGGACAGCGCACACAAAATGAAGTCGTCGCAACACATACATAGATGTGTGCGAAATATCACTAAGTTCTTGAATTAAATGAGTGAATACCCGGATATTTCTCAATAGTTAACAATGTCCTGGGGTGTTAGCGACGTAAAATTGAGATCAGATCACACGGATCGTCACAATTGAATGTGCAATCCGTCGTAATGCTCCGTACGTAGATAATCAAAGGCATTCAGCGCAAAAATCGGGAACGCAGTACAATTTACAGTGTTTACTTAGAAAAACGCTGTAATTTATTGATTTTAATCAGCTTTATTTATAATTTTAGCGACATATGTTAGTTGATGGTTTGGCAAATCCAAGCGAAGATTGTTGGATTGAAAATGTGTACCTTTCGAACAATTGGAATTGCAAAAAACCTGAAGATAAATCGTGAAAGAAAAGTATGTTTGATAAATCCATTTTTGTCCTGCTGACATTGGCGTTTTCGAGCGTCGTGTACGCGCAAACTGCACCTGCTGCGGCAAACACGACAAAGCCCAATGCAAAGTCACAGACAAGTCAGGAGCCATTGCAGATTGCGCTGGTGCGGCAAAAAGTGGTCGCAGTCGATGGAAAAGAAATCATGCAGAGTGCGGAAGTCGCAAAGCCGGGCGATGTGCTCGATGAAACGGCGACATACTCAAACAAGTCGGCGGCACCGGTGAAGAGTCTGCAAGCAACGTTGCCGATTCCGCCCAACACTGAATTGGTGGTATCAAGTATTAAGCCGAGTGGTGCCAAAGCGAGTACGGACGGCAGCGAATTTTCTGCATTACCGCTAAAACGGAAAGTAAAGCAGGCGAATGGCGTGGAAGTCGAGCAACTGGTTCCGGTTAGCGAATACCGCTATTTACGCTGGTATCCGGGCGATCTCGCGGCGGGCAAATCGTTGGTATTTTCGGCCCGATTTAAAGTCGCCAATGACTATGTTCAAGGTGCCCAAGCGAGTGGCAAGTAGACAGCAGTGGACAATTTAGTGACTGTGTCGCGTGATGCGCGGCACATTAATCAATCAAAGCAGATTCACCGTAACTTCGCAGCGCCATTGGGAGATAAAACATGAAATCAACATTATTCAGTCAATCAAAGAGTGGCTCTGCGCGCATGCGTATTGGCGCAATCCTGGTCGCCATCTCGGGAGCATTCGGGCTACTTCAATCGAGCGCCGTGTTTGCTGCGTTGGCACCGGCCAATTCCGTCATTGGCAACCAGGCATCGGCCACTTATGTCGATAATACGTCGACCGTACGCACATCCACTTCCAATACCGTTCAAACAACGGTGTCAGCCGTAAAGAGTTTCACGTTGACGGCGAATGGCTCGCGCAATGCGCCACCGAATGCGCAAGTTTGCTATCCGCATACGATTTCCAATACGGGTAACGGCACTGATACCTACGCGCTGAATGCCGCGACGACTGGCGGAATGTTTGCGCACACGGGTATCGTCTATTACCTCGATGCAGACCAAAATGGTCAACCGGATTCCGGTATTGCGATCACCAGTTCAGGCCCGGTTATTGCCAGTGGAACCTTCAACTTCGTGGTGTGCGGAACCACTTCCGCCGGTGCGACGCTTGGACAACAAGGCACGATCATCGTATCGGTGACCGACACAAATTCTCCTGCCGCAACCACCTTGACGAATACCGATACGACGACGATTCAGCCGGCATCGATCACTGTCAACAAGAAGCTTTCCAGTGTTCCGCCACCGGGATATACGCCGGTGACAACCGGCACCAGCCCAAACGCCGGCCCGCTGTATATCATCCTCGACTACACAAACAACGGCACCATTCAGGCCGATGGCGTGGTACTGCGTGACGTGTTGCCTTCGGGAATGCTCTATGTACTGGGATCTGGTCGTTGGAGTGGCAGCGGTGTGGTACCACTTACGGACGTCGCTGCGGGCGATCCAGCCGGTATTACCTATCAAGCTCCCGTTACTGCGGTTAGCGGAACCATTGACGCCACTATCACCAGTGTCGCCGGCTCGACATCGGGAAATTTGTATTTTCAAGTGACAATCGCATCCGCTTTGGCACCGGCACCCGCTAGTCAAGCACCGACGACCAATACCGCTGACTTCCGCTACAACTACCAATTTGGCGGTAACACCTATTGCGTGAATGGGGCATCGACTACGATCATCATGTTGCCAAACGCAGGCGCGAGCTGTCCCACTACCAATGTCAACACCAATACTGTGACTTACACGGTATTGCAAACGGCGGGCGTGTCTGCAAACGGGTCGACCACTGATACCGGACTCGTGGTTGGTGAGCCGGTGACAGTTGCCTCGGCCGCTCCTGGTCAGACGATTACCTGGACCGACATCATCTGGAATACCGGCAACGGTGGCGACAGTATCGATGTATCGGTCTTGAATACGCCATTGAATGGTTCTGCTTGTGCGCCGAGCAACGTGGGTGTGAATGCTTGTACGTTTCCCACCAACACCACGTTCAATATCCTTTCCGCAAACGGCATGACATCATTGCTTGACAGTAATGGCAATGGCACACCGGATACCGGCACTATTCCGCAGCCGACTGTGGGCGTTTGTCCTGCCCCGTATATCGTCAGCACATCGATGCCGCTGCGTTGCGGATATCAAGTGGTGATAACCGCCAGCATTCCGGCGGGTGCCACTCCTGGCAATAACGGTGGTGCCGGTTATCGCGTAGTGGTGCAAGGCACCTCATTTTTCAATAACACTATTTCGGACACCGTTCCGAACGTCCTCACCACGATTGCTGCAAATACCGTTGACTTGACCAATAACTTGTCTGTCACCGGGGGCGCTATGGCGGCAAACGGTTTGGGTCCTGATGACTTGACGGTGAAGACTACCAATATGGTCACGCCTTCCACCGCTTCCACCAGCAGCACG
>JANOKK010000120.1:0-3293 GCA_031419255.1 Betaproteobacteria bacterium | reverse complement strand
CGGGCTAGCTCGCTCGTGATTTCATTTCGTATTGAAGCGAACTCCTTGAAGCGACGCATTGCCGACGGCATGGAGTCGTAAGCGCGCGCAGCGTCTTCGAGTCGCCTCGCACGCTCGACCGGATTGACAAGCGCGGACGCGAATAGGGCATTGGCGTAATGCGCCTTGAGGGTGACATCATCGCTGCCCTTCGCGGCTTTAGAGTCGAAGAAGGCAAAGGCGGGTTGGAGAATCGCGTTGGCTTCCGCAACCTTTTCCTGTCGCGCCAGCGCGATGGCCAGCGTCGTGCGCGCCTTGGCGCTTGCAAAGACGGCCAGCGGGAATTTTTCGCCGATCTTTTGGCGTAAGGCAAGATGTGCTCGTGCAGCAGTTTCGCCCCCAGCCCAATCGCGTTGCGCCAGTTTGCAGCGGGCAAGAAGACCCTCCAGGTCGGCACGCAGAAAGTTGGCGCTGCGATCATCGTCAAGTGCCGCAATTTTCTGGATGTCCGTCAGGCCATTGCCTGCATCGGTGCATGCCTCGCCGGCCCGCCCGGTCATCAAGCTAAGCGTGGCGGTCGTTGCAGCAGTCTGCGCACGGGATAGCGCCTGAATGCGTGCATCCGCATTCGCCAAATGTATCGTTTGAAATCGCTTTGCATTCGCCAGAGCGGATTTTGACTTTTCTTCGTTGCCCATGCCGGCAAACAAGACCGCAGCGAGCGAATCTTGAGTTGCGTAATTTGCTGCGACAAAAGCATCCGGTTTCGGGTCGGTACCTTGCAGTACAAGCAAGCGGTCAAAGGCGAATGCGGCCTCATCCATGCGACCGAGTACCATTAGTTCAGCCGCCACGCGCATTTGCGCGATGCGCAAATTGTTCACGTTGAAGCGCAGGGGATCGAGCTTGCGAAGGGCTTCGAAGATTTCAATGCCGCGCTGTGAATAGCGCAGTCCTTCTGCCCGCCGCAACTGGTTGGCGAATGATTGATGAAGGTACGAATGCGCCGTCGCCTTGAAGAACAGTGCGCCCCGGTGACCGGGCCTCAGTTCCGCCAGTTTGTCCGCGAGCTGGATGGCCTCGTTGAGCCGGGCAAGCGACTCTTCATGACGGCCGAGATTGTCGAGCATTTCACCCAGCCAAACGTCGGCGCTCATCGCGCGCTGCGTCATGGCGAGGTCACTGAATTCAAGCGCGCCGAGACCGACCGCAATATCGCGCGTCCGCTGGTAATCAAGCACCCCTTCTTCCAGCCGACCCATGCGCATGTGCGAAAATCCGCGCGTCGCAAGCGCGCCAACTTCCGTTACTCGCACCGCCTTTGAGGGATTGGCCTGCGCGGTGAACGGTTGAAGCAGAGCCAGCGCCTCGTTCCCCTTCTGGATACTCTCGGCGAAATTTGCGGTGACGTGGGGCGGCCGTTGCGCGAGACGCGCACGCACCAGACTCACCAGTGTTTCCTCGGATTGATCGCCCTTGTCGCGCAGGCCATTCAGCGACTTGACGGCTTCCGCCAGCACTTTTTCCGCACCGTCGGCATCCTGCTTGGCGCGCAGAAAGTAGGAGTATCGCGTAAGCGCCTTGGCGCCGTTGCGGATGGCCTCGGTGTTACGCGCCTCCGGCGGCAATTGACGGTAGTAGTTGACCGCGCGCTCGGCAAGCCCCCCCAGCAACTCGACGCGACCGATCGGCTCCATTTCCTCGTAGAGGTCGTCCAGCAAAAACACGATAAGTTTTTCAGCCTCGCCGCGCGAGGTCTCCGAGATCAAGCGCACCTTGACGGCTTCGGCCTCGGCGGTCTGCGCGCGCTGGGCGCTAAAAAATCCATGGATGGCGCTGCCAATCGCCACGACCGATAGCGCCGCACAACCAATCGCGATTTGACGCGCACGGATCAGCGCTTTCTTGGTGGCGCGGGCGCGCTCCTTTTGCGCGGCCAGATTTTTTTCCGCTGCTTCCAGCGCCTCGCGCTCCAGCCGTTGCTCGCGGCTCGCTTTGACGACGCCACAGAGCACGTCGTGGGTGAGTTCCACACGGCGAATGTCGAGGCGCTCTTCGATTCTGAGCAAACGTCGGTTCACCAGTGTGGCAAGGGTTGTCGCCGCATCGGGCTTGGCACCGGCCGCGGTAAAGGCTTTCAGCACGCGCTCTTCGGCCAGATTTTCTCGGTAGCCGGATTCGGTTAAGAGATGATCCTCAATCGCTTTGCGCACCGCGGGCGGTTGATCGGCCAGCGCACGTTCGTAGAATTCGTTGAGGATGGTTTCATTCGATCCGGCGATCAGGTCGGCCGATATTTCACTGCGGTTTTGCGCAACGCGCGCGTTATTGAGTTCGCGGCAGATGAGGCTCAATAGCGAAGGTTCGACTTCCGCGTTCGGCAATTCCGAACCGCCGGCAACAAAACGCACGATCGATTCGGCCACCTCCTGCGAAACCAGTTTTCCGCCCGGCTTCATCACTGCCGCCAACGCCTGCGCACCATTCATGCGCGCGAGGCGCATGCGGTTCTGCGTGATCGATGGCATGGCGGATTTCACGCCTTCGAGGTGCGCCAGATAATCCTCGCGCAAGGCAATCAGGATGCGGTAGTCGGCGCGGGAAAAATCGAAGCGGTCGATGACTGAGTCGTCGGTTTCCAGTTTTGCTTCGAGTACTTTCGGCGGGCGATTTTCCACCAGATCGGCCAAGTCTTCAATGAATTGCGCGGCGCGTTTGCGGCCTGCGTCGTCGGCTTGCGCGAGGGTAAAAATCTCTTCAAACTGATCAAATATTAAAAGCGGGATGACCGGCTTGCCGGCGGCGTCACGCAGAATGTCGTCGCGGTGATGCAAAAATTCCCACAGCGATTCGCCTTCAATCGCCGTGCCCGGTTGCGTCCAGGTGCCGGAGGCTTCGGTGGCGCGGTAAATGGCCTGCTTGATTTGCTCTGACGGCGGCGGGGAATCAGCTGCGTAATCGATACGCACGTAGACCGGGCAATAGCCTTCGGGCCTGAGACGCGGCACGATGCCGGCGCGCAGAATTGAAGTCTTGCCGAGGCCGGATTGGCCGAACAACACCGTGAGTAATTTTCGCTGCACACGGCGCGCGAGTTCGGCGACTTCTTCTTCGCGGCCGTAAAAATATTGGCGGGTTTCTTCGGTGAAAGACGCGAGGCCGAGCCAAGGGTGTTGCGGGTCGACGGCGGTGGTTTCGGGGGCGGTTGTCAACTCACTCATCGCGACGCCCCTCAACGCTACCGTCGTTGGCGCGCCGGCGGGGCTACCGAGGGGTGCGGCCAAAACGCGCGGGGGTGGCGCCGGCGGGGGGAC
>JANOKK010000119.1:0-1758 GCA_031419255.1 Betaproteobacteria bacterium | reverse complement strand
CGATTGGTGAGGCCCAGGCCCGGTGCCAATCGCACCGCGCCCGCAACGGGGCTCGCTCCTTCTTCGCCAAACGCGATCATGTGTTCGCTGATAAATGCGGCACCTGCGCTGGTGCCGGCAATATGGACTCCGGCCGCGTTCATTTGCCGCAATGATTTCGCCACCGACGTGCCACCGAGAATGGTCGATAAGCGCAACTGATTGCCGCCGGTGAAAAATACACCGGTCGCGGATTTGAGGCGTTCGAGCCGACCGCTTTCCTCGCAATCGCGGCGGGTATCGAAATCCATCGCGGTGACGTTCTTGACGCCCAATTCCGCGAAGATACGTTCGTAGCGCGCACCGGTATCGGCCATTTGGCTCGCGGTCGGAATAATCACGATATCGACGTCGCCATCCGCAGCACACAAATCGACGAACCGCCGAAGAATCTCCGGAGAATTTTCTTTTTCTTCCGCGCCGCCGATGGGAATAATCCATCCGCGTTCGGTTCCGTCTGAAACTTTGCTCGGCATTCGCGCCACTCCACATGAAAAGAGTGAAATGATGCCATTGGCGACGGTTGTGCGCCAAAACGCGTCAACGACGCCAAACCAAACGGTAGGATGGGTATCGCTGCGCTCCACCCATCCTACGGGGATGCGCCGAGCCGCAGTCTTGTATTCACAATTGCGCCCGATTCCGCGCAGGCGGCCCGCACTCCTATAAACTACGACCCTTTTCGCGGGGCAATATGTGGTTCAGAAATTTGCAGGTCTATCGCTTTCCCGCGCCGTGGAAAATCAGCGCGTCCAAACTGGAAGAGCAACTCGGCCGGCACGTCTTCCGCCCCGCGAGCGGATTTGAATTGCAATCGCAGGGCTGGGCCAGCCCGCGCGACGATGGTGGCCTGGTGCATTCGGTACATGGGCAAATGTTGTTGTCGCTTTGCACTGAAAAGAAATTGCTGCCGGCGTCGGTGATCAAGGAGGCCGTGAAGGCCAAAGCGATCGAAGCCGAAGAGCGGCAGGGCTACAAACCCGGCCGCAAACAATTGCGCGATTTGAAAGAGGAAGTCATCGATGAATTGCTGCCGCGCGCGTTCAGCGTACGCCGCCGCACCGGCATCTGGATTTCGCCCAAGGAGGGCTGGCTGGTGATCGATGTCGGCTCACCCGGCAAGGCAGACGAAATTATCGGCCTCATGAATAAATCGATTGACGATTTCGTCGTGGAGCGATTGAACACCGTCGAAGCGCCGGGTACCGCGATGACGGCATGGCTCGCGGGCGGCAACGCGCCGCACGGATTTTCGATCGATCAAGATACCGAATTGCAATCGCCGGTGGAAGAAAAAGCCACGGTTCGATTCGTGCGCCACACGCTCGATGCCAGGGAAGTGAAGCGCCATATCGATAGCGGCAAGCAATGCACGCTGCTGGCACTCACTTGGACGGAGCGCGTGTCGTTTGTGTTGACCGAGGCGCTGGTGTTGAAGCGTGTTGCACCGGTGGATGTGATCCGCGAGGCCGAAGGCGCGCAATCGCAAAATGAGGACGAACGATTCGATGCCGATTTCATTCTGATGACGGGCGAATTGCAAAAGATGCTGACGGATCTGGTCGAGGCGCTGGGGGGGCGGACGCCGGGATCGCCGTAAGTCTGTTTGTGCTGCGCGGTATCTGGTGGGGTACTGTTTTGGCGGTCAAAAATTTCCGTTCGCCCTGAGCCTGTCGAAGGGCCGGATGCACGAAAGCGTTCATGCATCCGGCCCTTCGA
>JANOKK010000118.1:0-3386 GCA_031419255.1 Betaproteobacteria bacterium | reverse complement strand
GGTCGCTGGACGCCGCAAAAGCGCGGCGCCCTTTAGCTCGGACGTTAGAGCTCACCCCCTTAACCCGCACATATTTCTAGCCAATGGACTACACGCTTACGATCACAGATGTCGCGGACGAAGAGGTCCGCAAAGCAATAGTTACGCCGCTTGTCGAATACAACGAATCAAAGACTGGACCTGGCCAAGGCCGTCCTATCGTGGTTGTAATGCGAAACAACACCAACGACATCATCGGTGGCCTGTGGGGAGCAACCGGGTATGGCTGGCTCTTCACCCAACTTCTTGTCGTGCCAGCTAGCATGCGTGGTCACGGCATTGGGACGAAAATTATGCAGTGCGCTGAGCGAGAGGCAATGTCGCGAGGCTGTCATAGCGCGTGGCTTGACACGTTTGAGTTTCAAGCCCGAAAGTTCTATGAAAGGATCGGCTACGAATGCTTTGGTGAGCTCCCCCACTACCCCATTGGATTCTCGCGATTCTTCATGAAGAAAGTACTCCCTGCCCTGGCATGAGCTCTAACATTTCAGTCAAGACGTTCGCTTCGCTCACTGGGACCGCGCAAAAGCGCGCGGCCTCTTACCTCGGACGTTAGACCAAGCCGCACGACAATTTGACATGGCAGACAATTGTCTATACATTTAGCGGGTGCGATATGAATGGGATCCTGCTAAGGCAAAGGCAAACCTTGAGGGGCACGGCGTCAGCTTTGTTGAAGCTGTAACTGTGCTCGAAGATGACTTTGCGCTTACTCGTGAAGACCCGGATGCGGTCAGTGAGCAACGATTTGTTACTTTGGGCATGAGTAGCGTCGGGAACCTCTTGGTTGTGGTCTATACCTATCGCGAACCGGACATCATTCGGCTCATTTCTGCCTGGAAGGGCAACAAACCGCAGAGGTCTCGCTATGAAGAAAATCGCCGCTGAACCCATTCGTGAGATTGATTTTACGCGCGCCAAACGCGGTGCCGTGGTGCCGCTGGAACCCGGTAAAACAAAGATTTCCATTCGCCTTAATAACGCAGTGCTGGACTACTTTCGCGCTGTAGTTGAAAACGCGGGCGGGGGTAATTATCAAACGCTGATCAACGACGCGTTGGTCGCCTATACACACCAGCAGAATTTGTTGGATGCAGTTCGACAAGTGGTTCGAGAAGAATTTCATCCGTCCCCGATGCACAATGGTCTAACACGGCGTTCAACCGGACGCGCCAAGAGCGTGGCGCGCCGGTCAACTTGATCGTTATGCCCGCCTGTACAAGCCAGCAGGATTGACAGACTGTAGCGGTTTGGTTACAGTTGAATTGTGTACTCGATCAAATACACCGATGAATTTAATTCTTGGCTGTTCAGCCTCAAGGATGGACTGACGCATCGCCGCCTTGCTCGCCGCCTGGAAAAAGCGCAACGCGGCAAGCTTGGGGACGTGAAGCCCGTCGGAGATAGGGTGTTTGAAATGCGGGAGCATTTCGGGCCGGGTTGGCGCATGTACTACGTTAAGCGTGGTTCGATGCTGATTGTGATGCTGGGTGGCGGTGACAAATCGTCGCAGTCCGCCGATATAGCCAAGGCCGTGAAGCTTGCGGCGACCATTGAGGAGTGAGCCATGACCAAGAAAATCCGCATTGCCGATCTGCCTGAGTTTGACATTGCCGAACATCTCGACAGCGAGCAGGCAATGGCCGAATACCTGACGGTTGTTCTGGAAGAAAACGACCCTGCCGCTTTAGCGGGTGCACTCGGGAGTATTGCCCGTGCGCGCGGCATGAGCGAAATCGCCAAGGCGTCAGGAATTACGCGCGAGGCGCTGTACAGGGCGCTGCGCCCTGATGCGCAGCCACGATTCGATACAATCAACCGCGTCTGTACAGCACTTGGCGTAAAGCTTGTTGCGCAGGCGGTTGATGCGTGATTCTCTCACGGCAAAAGCATAACTCATCGTTCCAGAGGACGCGCCAAAATCGGCGCACCTCTGAACTCAGCCGTTAGGCGCATACGCTGCTATCATGGAACGCTTTGCCACATCGATTGAGTCAAGCCTCAATAGCCAGAACTGGTTTGCCGCGCTCTTCATGGCCCTCGCACTACCCGACATTTGCGCAGCTCTAGAAGAGCCCAACAGACCGGTTGGAGAGCGATACAAAGACTGGTTTAAGCGCTACTTGCAACCTGCCTACGATCCGGCGAACATCTTTGAGATGCTCAGCGCGACATCACCGGAGATCCTTGCGCGACTGCCCACTGAAGCGATCGAATCCATGAAGTCAACGCCAGCGCCCCAAGCAACGGCCTTCACTGCGGAAGATTGTTATCGGCTCCGCTGCAAGTGCTTGCATCAAGGCTTGCCGGAGCGTATGGAGCAAGATCGCATTCACTTCACAGCCCCCGATTCAACACGGCGGCTCAATGTCCATCGAAACAGTTTCAACGGTGTATTGCAGCTCTCTATCGATCAGTTTTGTCGAGATGTGTCGCAAGCGGCATTGCGTTGGTGGCAAGTCGCAAAGCAAAGCAAAGAGATATCCGCTAGGGCCGCGCAGCTTATCAAGATATACGGTCTGGATGCGCAGGAGCTTCCAATCGTTCACTATGGAGGGTGAGTGTCGAAAGTCCTGTCGCCTTTCGCCCGCCTAACATTGCGGTCAAAACCGCTCCCTTCGGTCGCTGGGACGCCGCAAAAGCGCGTCGCCTTTTATGTCGGACGTTACGCGGCGAAGGCTGAGCATCATTGCCACGGAGTTCTCCCTGCCTTTCGGCCATTGCGCGGATCAAACCAATGAAGAAAAAACGTTCACTTAAGCAAAGCGCTCAATGGAGAAGAGACCGGCGAAAGCTGCTGCGATCTCTCGGTGCGTTGGCCGTCGCTACCGTCGCGAGCGGTTGCACGACGTATGCAACCGCCCGACGCAAAAGTTATGACGTGGTCGTTATCGGTGCCGGCGTCTTCGGAATCTGGGCGGCATACAAGCTACACATGGCGGGTATGCGAGTGGCCGTCGTTGATGCCGTCGGCCCTGCTCACAGCGGCGCCTCGTCCGGGGGAGAAAGCCGTGTGATTCGCTGCGGTTACGGCGAGAAGGAGATCTATTCAGAGTGGGCTTGGCGCTCTCTCGGCGAGTGGCAAGCGCTTTCCGCACGCGCTGGACTACCCATCTTTCATCCGATGGGTGTGCTGTGGGTGCATGCGCAGCCAAACGAGCTGGTTCAAGCAAGCGCACGCGTGCTATCCCAGAAGAACATTCCATTCACCACGCTGGCGGCCCATGAGTTGAAACGCCGGTTTCCGGTCATGCGTGTGGGGAATGATGAGGCCGGGTTCTTCGAACCGGCGGGCGGTGCGCTGATGGCTCGGAGGGCAATCCAGTCGCTGGCTTCAGAACTGAGCG
>JANOKK010000117.1:0-1037 GCA_031419255.1 Betaproteobacteria bacterium | reverse complement strand
ATGTGTTCCTGCAAGTTCGGCATCAATGATGCGGCCATCACTTCCTGCGGGCCGGTGATTTTTGCTTCATTGGTGGATGCGCTTTCAGAGGCGCCCGTGTTGATGCGCGGTGCCGACAACCGTTTGGTGATTTGCGCGTCGCCACAGGCGGGGCATTCCACCAATCCATGACTGGTCTGATGGTCAAAATCTTCGGCCGAGCGGAACCAACCATCGAAAGTGTGTGAGTGCGAACAGGAGAGGTTAAAGACAATCATGGATTCAGTGTGCGATGCGGTTAATGGTTTTTCTATGAAATAAGTCACGAACCCGTGAAAAATTCCCGGAAGGTGTTCATGACACTAGATCGGCACGAGTCTGCAAATAGCAAGCCCGGGCGCAATGTTTGAAGTACATCCCGATAACGTCGTCACTGCGAAAAAGTGGACAGGTAGCGCTTTCTGAGTTCATTTTTCTGCACCTTGCCCATCGCATTGCGCGGCAAATCATCAACGATGAAGATGCGCTTTGGCACCTTGAAAGCCGCCAGTTTTCCCTTCAGCGCGCCAATAACACCGGCCTCGGTAAGCTCAACACCGGGTGATGATTTCACGATCACTGCCGCCACCGCCTCGCCAAAATCCGGATGCGGCAGGCCGATTACCGCGCTCTCGGCGACACCACTCATGTCGTCGATCAGCAGCTCAATTTCTTTCGGGTACACGTTGAAGCCACCGGAGATCACCAGATCTTTCGAGCGGCCGACGATGGTCACGTAACCTTTGGCGTCAATTTTCCCCAAGTCACCGGTTTTGAAGTAACCATCTGCCGTGAACTCTTCCTGATTTTTTTCCGGCAGGCGCCAGTAGCCCGGCAGTACGTTGTCGCCATTCACTTGCAGGTGGCCGATGGTGTCGCTCACGCAGGCACTACCGTCATCATCCACCACCCGCAGCGCCACACCTGGCAACGGCATGACCGAAACCGGCATGATCACGTCCAATCCGTTGATCGGTGATCCTGATTCGCGCCGGGGCGGCACCGTCGGCATGCCATTG
>JANOKK010000116.1:0-1424 GCA_031419255.1 Betaproteobacteria bacterium | reverse complement strand
CGCGATGACGTGCGCGCCGAAATCGTCGCCAGCATTCCAGCGGGCCGCATGGGATATCCGGTTGATATTGCGAATGCGATTGCGTTTTTGGCATCGGACGAATCGGGCTATATCACCGGGACAAATTTGTCGGTGAATGGTGGGTTGCATATGTACGCGTAGTGGAGAAAAATTTCTCGTTCCTGTCTTTCCGGGCTATTCGCTAAAGCGCCAACCTTAAAGACCGCGATTGCAATGATTGTTGTCATCCTGAGCATCGCGAAGGATCTCGTCGCGTGATCAAGATCCTTCGCGATGCTCAGGATGACAATGCTATTTTGCGATTGTGGGCGTATAAGATAGCGCCTGTGCGCCAATGCCTGAATGACGGATGGAAGACTGTCGGCACGCAAAAACAGGGCGCAAATTGCGCCCTGTTTTTTGTGCGAATTTGCGTAGCACACCCATCAAAACATATGCTGCCCACCATTGATCGCGATATTGGCCCCCGTCAAAAACGCCGCTTCATCCGACGCAAGATACGCACACAATCCGGCGACCTCTTCCGGCTTGCCCAATCGCCCTACCGGAATCTGCGGCAAGATTTTTGAATTCAGCACGTCTTCCGGGATCGCGGTCACCATCGCGGTGCCGATATAGCCTGGTGAAATGGTATTTACCGTGACGCCTTTTTTGGCGACTTCGAGTGCGAGCGCCTTGGTGAAGCCGTGCATTCCCGCCTTGGCGGCGGAATAATTAGTTTGGCCGAAGGCACCCTTTTGGCCATTAACCGATGAAACATTGATGACGCGGCCCCAGCCACGCTCAACCATGCCATCGACCACCGGCTTCGACATGTTGAAGACGCTATCCAGGTTGGTGCTGACAACGGCGTGCCAATCGACCGCCGACATTTTCTTGAACGTGGTGTCGCGGGTGATGCCGGCGTTGTTGATCAGGATATCGACGGGGCCGACTTCTTTTTGTATTTTCGCGACCGCCGCTGCGCAAGAATCAAAATCGGCGACGTCGACCGCGAAAGCGTGAAAGTGATAATCCCGCGCCGCCATGTCTTTCAACCACGCGTCGGATTTGGTGTTCGAAGGCGAATAAGTGACGACCACTTTGATTCCCATCCGGGCCAATTTCATGCAAATGGCTTCACCCAACCCACCCATGCCACCGGTCACCACTGCGATTCTTTGCGCCATATTTTTCTCCTTGGTCTATGAGTTTGTGCAATTCGTCCAACGTCTTGTCGGAATTGGTACTGCAATAAAAGTCACTTGCGATCGATCAGGCTTTTGCTTTGACATAGCGCCCGGGGGCAGCTTCGATCGGCTTGAAGTCGGCATTGCCTAATATGTGTCGTGCCGGAATCATCTTGCCGCTGAAGGGCTTCAACCATTGCTGCCAATGCGGCCACCAACTGCCCTCCACTTCCG
>JANOKK010000115.1:0-1757 GCA_031419255.1 Betaproteobacteria bacterium | reverse complement strand
TGAGGCAACCGAGCCACTATCCAGATGGTCGCGACCGATGACGATCGGCGCCTTCAATACGCCACACTTGACCATATCGTTGAAGGCCAGGCCGGCACGATGCCGTTCACCCAGCCCGATCCAGCAAATGCGTGCGGGGAGTCCTTGGAAGGCGATGCGGTCCGCTGCCATATCCAGCCAGCGGTGAAGGTGTTTGTCGGCTGGAAACAGCGTCTTCATTCTGGCGTCTGTCCTGCGTATGTCTTCAGGGTCGCCACTGAGTGCGACCCAGCGAAACGGGCCCTTGCCCCGACAGAATAGAGGACGAATGTACGCGGGTACGAAACCCGGGAAGTCGAACGCGTTCTTCACTCCGTGATCGAAAGCGACCTGACGGATGTTGTTGCCATAGTCAACCGTTGGCACTCCCATGGCCCGGAAGTCGAGCATGGCTTGAACATGCAGCGCGCAACTTTTTGCCGCTGCGTCGCATAGCGATGCATGTTGCAATGTGTCTGCCTGTGCGGCGCGCCAACTTTCAACGCTCCAGCCCGATGGAAGGTAACCGTTGATGAGATCGTGGGCAGAAGTCTGGTCGGTCACCAGGTCAGGACAGAGTCCGCCGCGCCGCGCCCGCTTGACCAATTCAGGGAGGATGTCGGCCGCGTTGCCAAGCAGCCCGATGGAAACCGCTTTCTTTTCGGATGTGTACCGATTCAATCGTGCCAGTGCATCATCGAGGCTTGTCGCCTGTTCGTCGAGATAACGGGACTTGATACGGAATTCGATACGCGATTGCTGGCATTCGATGTTCAGCGACGAGGCACCCGCAAAACTTGCGGCCAGTGGCTGCGCCCCCCCCATCCCTCCCAGGCCGGAAGTAAGAATCCACCGGCCAGCAAGGTCACCGCCGTAGTGCTGCCGACCCGCTTCGACGAAAGTTTCGTAGGTACCCTGCACGATGCCCTGGCTGCCGATATAGATCCACGAGCCGGCCGTCATCTGGCCATACATCATCAGGCCTTTGCGGTCGAGTTCATGAAAGTGCTCCCACGTTGCCCATTTGGGCACCAGATTCGAGTTAGCGATCAGTACACGCGGCGCATCGACATGGGTGCGAAACACGCCAACCGGCTTGCCCGACTGAACCAGCAGCGTTTCGTCTTCATTCAGTTCGCGCAGGCTTTTGAGGATGGCTTCATAGCAGGCCCAGTTTCGCGCCGCTTTGCCGATTCCGCCGTAGACCACCAGTGCGTCCGGGTTCTCGGCCACTTCGGGATCGAGATTGTTCTGAAGCATGCGGTACGCGGCTTCGATGAGCCAGTTCTTGCAAGTGAGTTGCGTGCCGCGCGGCGCACGCACCGGGCGTGGCTTGGCGATACGCTGAATGCCGGACAGGTCGGACATTGACACCTCGATGCAGCAATTGATGGAATGGCGAAATTCTACTTGACTAGACAAGAATATGCAAGTAAAATTTTCGTCATGGTTTTCATCGACAATGCGTCCCCGGCGCCCACCGCGCTGCCAATAGCGCCATACGCCCGTATCAAGCAATTCCTTAAGGAGGGACTCGCTGGTGAAAAGTGGCCGCCAGGCGCGGTAATGCCCTCCGAGGCCGAACTGGTGGCGCAATTTGGCGTCAGTCGAATGACGGTGACGCGGGCGCTGCGCGAGCTGCAATCCGAAGGGTTGGTCAATCGCCTTCAGGGCGTCGGTACATTTGCGGCACACCTGTTTCGCGTGTCGGCCACGTTGAGGATTCGCGACCTGCACGA
>JANOKK010000114.1:0-8018 GCA_031419255.1 Betaproteobacteria bacterium | reverse complement strand
GCGCACCCAGCCCACCGCGAGGCCGTGTTTTTCCGCGATCATCTGCACCACTGGCTTCAGATCGAGAAAACGATTCGAGACGTGATACGCGATCACGCCGTCCGGCTTTATGTGTTTCAAATAAATACCGACGGCTTCTTCGGTGATGAGATGCACGGGAATCGAATCGCTCGAAAACGCATCGACCGCGAGCACATCAAAGTTTTGCACCGGTTCCCGCTCAAGATTCAAACGCGCGTCGCCGAGCGATATTTCGATCTTGGCTTCGCTATCCTTGAGATAGGTGAAATCGCGATTGGCGATCGTGACGACTTGCGGATTAATATCGTAAAAGCGGAACACATCGCTCTTATTGCCGTAGGCAGCAAGGGTTCCAGTGCCAAGCCCGATGATGCCAACTTTGCGCGGCCAATCCGGATTGAGTTTTTCTTTCAAAAGCAGGATCCGGCCGATGCCGGACTTGGCTTTGTAGTACGTCGTCGCGGAGCGATTGTAAGGGGGCTCAAGATATTGCTCTCCATGCAAAATCGCGCCGTGAACCAGTGATCGCCGTGGAAACTCGGCATCGGGCCGCTGATATTCCTTGACCCGCAGCGTGCCGTAAAAATTGCGCGTCATGACGACCACGCCTTCGCGAAATTCCTTCACCGTGTAGATGGCGGCGGCAATCGAAAACGCAAAAACCGCCGCGCCAATGCCGACAAAACCGATGTGGAATTTTTTCCAGAGTGATGCCGTCACCATCGCCGAAAGCAACACCAGCGAAATCTCTAATTCATAGTACGCGGGCAAGGTGAGCGGGGCCACCACACCTACCAGTAAAGAGCCGACGGCACCGCCGACCGACACCATCAGATAAAACGTGGTGAGATGCACGGGATGCGGTTTGCGATCCGCCAATTCGCCATGACAAAACATGCAGGCAATGAAAAGCCCTGAGAGGAACAGGCCAATCTGCCAATACAACATGAAGTGCATTTCTTTATCCGCGAGTGCCCACGCCATTGCGATGATGGATGCACCGAGCATCGGTATCCACAAGGTGCGTTGGTACCAGCTCGATTGTCCCGATTTTGCGTCGAAGCAAAGAATGAAAGTGATCAGGTACAACGCGAGCGGCACCACCCACAAGAGCGGAATCGAAGAAATATTCTGCGTAAGGTGATTTGATATCGCCAGCAACAAAATCGCGCCCATCGCTGAGAGTGCAATCCAGATGAGTTTTTGCATGGCGGTCGGTGCGGAAGGCGCGCTGGCAGGCGTATCACCTGCGGCAATCTCGGTCACTGTTGTGGCCTGCGATGTGCGCAATCCCACCCAGGCCGCCGCCGCAATCAATACCGCAAACAATCCGAAACCGATCGACCAACCCAGCGCCTGTTGACGCGTCGTAATCCACGGCTCAAAACCAAATGGATAGCCAATGAGCGCCAGCATTGACGCCAGATTCGACAGCGCAAACAAGCGGTACGGGCTTTTGTCGGGATAGCTACGTGCGAACCATGCCTGCACCAGCGGGCTGGTAGTAGCGAGCAGAAAGTAGGGCAGGCCGATGGTCGCTGCCAGCAGCAGGAGAATGCGTAGTCCGGGTTGCTCATCGCCCTGTGGTTTCCACGCGGCATCGGGAATGATTGGCAACATCACCAGCGCAACTGCAATCAACGCCAAATGCAAAATAGCCTGCTTTTTTGCGCCAAGTTTGCGCGTGGTGAGATCGGAATATAAATATCCGGCCAATAACGCACACTGGAAAAACACCAGGCAGGTTGTCCACACCGCGGCCGAGCCGCCGAACCACGGCAGAATTTGCTTGGCGATGATGGGTTGAATGAGGAAAAGCAGAAAAGCGGAAACGAAAATCGTGGCGGCGTAGATAAGCATCGGGGTCATTGGCATCATGGAGCGTATTTTCTCATGCGTCGGGAATGTCCCGACGCGGGCAGCGGTTAAAATTGTTGTTCATGTTGCAGTCAAATCAATATGTGGGGCCGTCATTCCAGCGTACGCGGCGACCAAGTGACATTCGTATTGTGCAAACGGCTTTCCGCTTTCACCGAATCGACAATTTAGTAAAGGAGGGGCTGATCAAGTCCTTCGACAGGCTCAGGACGAACGGTAACTATGTGAATCCGTTCGTGGTGAGCTCGGCCTGTGCTGAGCCTGTCGAAGCATCGAACCACAGGCAAATTGGATTTAATCAGTGCTTCACTAAATGAACACCACCCGCTCCGCCTTCTTTTCTGGCCTTCGTGACCAGTCCCCGGGCATCCTTGGAAATCTGCCCTTCGGCATGATCACCGGTGCCGCTGCATCCGCCGCCGGAATTGATCCGTGGCTCGCGATGGGCATGTCAATCATTGTCTTCGCGGGTGCCTCGCAATTGGCGGCGATATCGCTGATGGCGCAGCACGCGCCAGCGATCATTGTGGTGATTACCGTGCTGGTGGTGAATCTGCGCATGATGATGTACAGCGCCGCTATCGCGCCGTATTTTCGCGCCACGCCGTCTGCCCGCAAGTGGCTTTTCTCGTACCTGCTGACAGATCACGCGTTCGCGCTGATCACGACCAAATTCGACAAATTGCACCCACCGGCGCGGATCGACGCGTACTACATGGGTGCCACCGGTGCCATGTGGCTGGCATGGCAAATTGCGGTCGCCATCGGCGTATTCGCGGGCACACTGGTGCCGGCCGCGTGGTCACTCGATTTCGCGATTCCGCTGGTATTTCTTTCACTGGTATTGCCCGCGATTCACACCAAGAGCCACTGGGCGGCGGCGATCGCGGCGGCGACGGCGGCGGCGTTTTGTGCGTCACTGCCGTTGCGGTTGGGTTTGATTGCCGGTGCGGTAGCAGGGGTGGTAGTGGGGGTCTGTACGGAGCGATTCTTCGCCGCAAAAACCGGGAGCCGCGCATGATGGACTGGATCACCGTCATCTGCGCCGGTGCCGTCACGCTGGGCATTCGCGCGTCATTCATCGTGCTGCCTGCCGATAGCCATGTGCCTGCCTGGCTGTTGGGCAGTTTGAAATACGTCGCCGCTGCTGTGTTGCCTGCATTGATCGTACCGGATGTGTTGTTTCGCGATGCGCCGCCCGGGGAATGGCTGAATGTTTATCGCATCCTCGCAGCATTGATTGCCACCGTATTTGCGCTGAAGACTCGCAGCGTGTTCGGCACGTTGATCGTCGGCATGGCCGCGTTGTGGCTTATGAAATGGTGGGATCCGTTCTGATGTTGCAAATTTTGATTCGCAGCCTGCTGCTCATTGAAGTGCTTTTTTACATTTGGTTCGGCGGGCATCTCTCGAGCCTCGGGCTTAGCGCCGGCGCAATTGCCGCATCCATCGTGCTAATCGCCGTGCTGTGGCGTGTCTCCCATGCGCTGACGACGTATTGCTTTGCCATGGCATTGCGTTGGCGTGACAATCGAACGCTCCCTTTCGGCAACAGTCTCGCCGCATTGGCGAGCGAATTGCGCGCACGTATCATTAGCTACAACTGGAGTCAGGCGTTCCCCGGTTTGTCGCTCGGCACCGATCCCATCGGCAGCGGTGGCGGCCCGCCGATTTTGTTGGTGCACGGATTTTTTTCCAACCGTGGCATGTGGCTGAGTTTTCGCAGTCGACTCGCCGGCGCGAATGTCGGCCGGGTCTACACGGTGACGCTCGAACCACTGAATGGCTCAATCGAAGCAATGATGCCGACGCTCGAATCGCGCATTGACGCGATCATCCACGAGACCGGCCAGGAAAAAATCATCGTCGTTGCGCACAGCATGGGAGGACTCTTGGCACGCGCATACATGGCGCAAGTGGGTGCCGCGCGCCTCGCCAAACTCATCACGCTTGGCACGCCACACCACGGCTCGCAAATCGCGGCGCTGGGGCTGTTCGAGTGCGCGAAGCAGATGCGCTATCGATCACCCTGGATCGAGATGCTCGAAGACCTGGAAGCCGCCAATCCGCCGGCTATTCCCGCGCTGTCGATCTACACGCTCAATGACGATCTTGTGTACCCGCCGGAGTCGAGCGTGCTGGAATGGGAAGGGGCTGAGAACGTGCCGGTGTCGGCAGTGGGACACGTTGCGTTGCTGTATTCGGAGCCGATTGCGAAGCGGGTGATTGCGGCGATTCGAAAAGTTGCGCTACCCGCATAAGCGGGTGGAGCACCAGCATTGGCGCGCATTTTCAGCACAAATGCCGTGTAACGCCGCACCAATGCTGGTGTTTAGATGGCGAGTAGGCTGATCCCGTAGAAGTGCGAGGATGACAAAATTTTGATGTGATGAGAAGTTCCCGTTTCCAAACAAGCCGCCGATCTCGTCTAGCGAAACCACATCCGCATGCCCTCCACCCGCATCCCCAAACATTTTTTTCATCCAAAAAGTGTAATTTTCCACATTGACAAGCCCGCCCGCCGCTGGCTAACTGGAAGCGCACGAGATTCGGCAATCGACCGTCGGGCAGTTGCCAACCAGTTCGCCAAAGAGCGCATCGGGCCGTAGGGAAGGCAGATAAACATGAGTACCGGCACGTTCCGCAGGCAAAAATGCCGGCAGGAGATGCGCCGGCAAAATGGAGTGCTGCGTGTTCTCAGTATCACGGCGGCCAACAGATTTGGTTGTGTCGAATTGGTTATGTTGGCTTGCCAGCATTGGCGCTTGCACACATAGTCCTTGCATCAAATCCAATCGTAAGGAAGTCATCATGGACTACCGAAACAGGATCACTATTGAACCCGGCAAGCGTGGCGGCAAACCCTGCATACGCGGTTTGCGAATTTCGGTGTATGACGTGCTGGCATTGCTCGCCGATGGAATGACCCAGAGCGAGATCATCGATGACTTCCCCGAGCTGCAAGCCGAGGACATTGCGGCGTGTCTCAGCTTTGCCGCCAACCGCGAACACAATCTATACACCCTCAACGCGGCATGAAGCTTTTGCTGGACGAAAATCTTTCGCGGCGGATAGTCCCGCAATTGCAGGTTGAATATCCGGGCAGTTCCCAAATCGCATTACTGCGACTTGAAGCCGCCACGGATCGTGAAATTTGGGATTACGCGAAAGCAATGGATTTTGTCATTGTCACCCGCGACTCCGACTTTCACGAACTCGGCACATTGTATGGCGCGCCACCCAACGTCATCTGGCTCAAGACGGGAAATCAGTCTAGCGCTGCGACACTGCGCAACTTGCTTGACCGCAAAGAAGCAATTTTTGACGCACTACTGCAGAATGAAAAAGGTTGCGTTGAAGTATATGGGTAGAGTGCCAAACAGACCTTCTGCAAGGTGCTGCATCCATGTTTCGACCTTGGCCTCCGGTACTTCCTTGCTCGTTGCAATATTGTTTTCATCCTGACCCCGGACTTGATCCGGGGGAATGAACTTGTCGCAGTGACGAAATCCTTCCCCCGGATCAAGTCCGGGGTCGGGATGCAATACTGTTCACTTAGTCAAATATTCACCGTTCGCCCTGAGGTATCGAAGGGCCTCGGCGCAGGAAGCCCTTCGATACCTCAGGGCGAACGGCGATTAAGTGAACAGTATTGGGTCAGGATGACGGAATTATTTCCGATTACGACTCCTAAATTCGGCGCCTACTTGCCTCCGCCGGGATGACGAATAAATAGACCCAAAATCTATTCGCGACTATTTTTCGGCGCGTCCGCATGCCTACTTTTCCATGTCGCTCTCAATGTCGCGTGTTCAATGAATTCGCCGCGATCCGCTGCCGCGAGCCCTTTGTTGATCGCAGCGCAAACCCATTCCAGCGTATCAACTTGCCGCGCCATCGCGTCGTTCGTCGATGGCGCGCCGCTCGGGTGCAGATTGATTACCAATGTATCCCCTGCGTAATCTGCGCAAACGCCATCGCTTCCGGTGTCATCTCCACTTCCTTCGGCGCTTCACCTTTCTTGGTTTGCGCGGCCGAAGAATCCGGGAACATTCTGAACGCAGCGTTCAAAATGATTTGCGTGATTTTCGGCGAGATCGCGTGCAGCATCGCACCTGCTATGCCGAGGCGCGTCGCGATGCGCACAGGCTTGTAGACGATCGCTTCCACGACTAAATCAGCCGCCTGTTCTGGCGAAAGTGTCGGCACGCTGTTGTACATTTTGGTCGGCGCGATCATCGGCGTGCGCACCAATGGCATGTTGATGGTGGTGAAGTGGATATGGTTATCGACGAATTCCGATGCGGCGCAACCGGAGAAGGCGTCGAGTGCCGCTTTCGAGGCGACGTAGGCCGAGAAGCGTGGCGCTTGAGTCAGCACGCCGATGGAAGAGATATTGATGATGTGTCCTGAATCCTGCTTCATCATCGCGGGCAGGAAGCCCATGATGAGCCTGAGCGAGCCGAAAAAATTGAGTGACATGGTGCGCTCGAAATCGTGGAAGCGATCAAAGCTATTCGCGATGCCGCGGCGGATCGAGCGACCGGCGTTGTTGACTAGAAAGTGGCAGGTGCCGAAATCTTTCAATACACTCGCGACCAATTTGTCGCAACTGGCGAGATCCGATAAATCGCAGGAATAAAATTTTGCGGTGCCGCCGGCTTCCTTGATCTTGGCGAGCGTGAGTTGTGCTTTTTCGGGGTCGCGCGCAACGATCGCGACCTTGGCACCCGCTGTCGCCAGCTTGATCGCCGTCGCTTCGCCGATGCCCGACGTGCCGCCGGTGACGACCACCACTTTGCCCTTGATTTTGCCTTCAAGCGAACGATCGATGAACAAGTCAGGGTCAAGGTGACGCTCCCAGTAATCCCACAGCCGCCATGCGTAGGTTTCCAGTTTCGGCACCGAAATGCCGGAGCCTTTCAGTGCTTTGACGGTATCGCGATTGTCGAATTTGGTCGGGTAATTAATAAACGTGAAAACGTCTTTCGGAATACCCAGATCGTTGAGTATTTGATTGCGCGCGCGGCGCACCGGAGCCACCGACATCATCCCTTGCACCACGTAACTTGGGATGAAACTGAACATTTTGGAATTAAGCCGCATCGTCATCTGCGGCGCGTGCGCGGCTTTGGCGAACATGTTCAGTATTTCGCCGATGCGCATCGGTTCCGGATCGGTCAGGTGAAAGCAGCCGCCATCGAGTCCTTTCTTGTGCGAGATGTGATCCATCGCATCAACCACGTAATCGACCGGAATCACATTGATGCGGCCGCCTTCAATGCCGACCGTCGGCATCCATTTCGGCACGACGTCGCGCATTTTCTGAATCAATTTGAAAAAATAGTAAGGCCCGTCGATTTTGTCGATCTCGCCAGTCTCGGAATGCCCGACCACCATGCCGGGTCGATAGACGCGCCACGGCACTTTGCATTCGTTGCGAACGATGCCTTCGGAATCGTGCTTGGTGCGGAAGTAGGGATGATCGAGTTCCTCGGCTTCGTCGAACATATCCTCGCGGAACGTACCGTCGTAAAGGCCGGCGGCAGCGATAGAGCTGGTGTGATGAAAGCAGCCCGCTTTCACGGCTTCGGCAAATTCCACCGCATTGCGGGTGCCGTCGATATTCGCCGTCTGCTGGCTGGCGGCATCGGCGGAGAGATCGTAAATGGCCGCGAGATGAAACAAGTGAGCGACCTTGCCCTTTAGCTTGGCGATATCGGTCGCCGCGATGCCGAGCTTGGTTTTACCCAAATCGCCCAGGATCGGTACCACGCGTTTTTGTTTTTCATCGAGACCCCACCACGGGTAGAGCGCCTCGAGTTTCTTGATCGAATTCTTGCGCACCAGCACGTAAATCGTGCCTTCACGTGCCAACAGATTCTTGACCAAAAATTTACCGATAAAACCGGTGGCACCGGTGACGAAATAGGTCATGAAACTCCTCCTGGGGTCGATTTATTGTGAAATACGCTGGCTTTGATGAAATCATACACTGCGGAATCGCGCGCGGTGATGGCCGCGACGACATTTGGATTGCCGGAATATTGTTGCGCTGCCGCATTCGGCATCGCCTTTAGTGTGAACACTCTAATCGCCCCGACTAGACTGGTTTCAAC
>JANOKK010000113.1:0-2301 GCA_031419255.1 Betaproteobacteria bacterium | reverse complement strand
TGCGCATTCTGAAGTTCGGTTTCCGTGTGGGCGATAACGCGCCGATGGCGTTGGTAGAATTGGTGGATCGTCCGGAAGTGACCGAATCGCCGAAGGTCGAAACCACTGGCGAGTAGGATTTTCAAAGCCACTAGAAAAAATGCCGGGCCCGCCCGGTATTTTTTTCGCCAATGCCTTTCCGGGTACTTGAACCGCAAGATGTAACGGCGGTCGAATCAAACCGACGCTTCGAATTTTCCTTGGACTACTTGCACGCAAATGCAATGCTGTAGACAAACCAATGCGCACCGATGCCGTGTCCCAAGCAACTTGTTTCACCGAACAACGTGGATACCGATGAAACAGACCAAGCGAATGTACGCTTGATTTGTTATATCCAGCAATGAAAACCAACAAGACCACTCGGAAGCTTGCGGGGCGTGATTCGCGCATGAACAGCACGAGAGTAACGTTGGAAATGGTCGCGTCAGCATGCAACGTGTCGCCAAGCACGGTGTCGCGCATACTAAATGGCACGGCCGTTGTCAGTCCGAAAAAACGCGAGGCTGTAGACCGTGCGATTGCTGCGCTGGGCTTTGTTCCGAATCCTGTCGCACGTGGCCTTGCTGGGGGCCGTACCTTGAGCGTGGGTGTTGTGACGCAGGCAATCGATAGCCCGTTCTACGGAGTTGCCCTTCGCGGTATAGAGGGGGAGTTGAGCAAGGCCGGATATAGCCCACTTTTTGTCAGCGGCCATTGGAACGCGATCGAGGAGAAACGCTGTATTGACGTACTGCTTTCGCGGAGGGTGGACGGTCTAATCGTTTTGACAGGCCGACTCAGTGATAGCGCCCTGCGGAATATCGCGGAAAAAACGCCGGTCGTTGTGACGGGTCGGAGCCTGAAAGTGCCAAGTCTATATTCATTGGACTTTAACAATTTCCTGGGCGCCAAACTTGCCACCCATCACTTGTTGACTCTCGGGCACCGCCAGATTGCCTTTATTGCCGGAGACCCGAAACATCCGGACGCAAATGAACGATTGCGCGGATATCGCGCCGCGTTGAAGGCCGCAGGCGTCGCATTCAACCCGGCACTGGTTTTGCCGGGCAGCTATCTCGAGGAAAGCGGTCTCATTGCCGTCGAACGCCTTTTGGACAGCCGTGAGCCGTTCACGGCCATCTTCGCGGCCAACGACCAGATGGCATTTGGAGCAGCGCTCGCCATGTATCGCCGCGGCCTGCATGTGCCTGATGATATTTCATTGGTCGGATTTGACGACCAGCCAGGTGCCGCGCATTCGATCCCGCCGCTTACCAGTATTCACCAAGGACCCTTCGAACTAGGCCAGGTAGCGGCTGTCTCGTTGCTGCAACTGCTGGCTGGGAAAGAACCGACAGGGAATCTGCCCGAGCCACGCCTCGTGATCCGCAGCTCGACGCGCGCACTTTAAGCGACCTTAGTCGATTTATTTCGTTTCAGGAAAATCCGACCTGGGCCTTCTTCGAACGCGATCCTGCCGGGTCAAGTTCGAATCACCTGGCCCAGTGAATGCCATCGATGGTGATGCGGTTTTCCACAGGAGTTCCTGCTGTCGCACCTGTCGCTGGATGGTGACCAGAGATGACGAACGGACTCGTGACGCGCATGAGGTCGATGCGGCTCAGCCCGACCTTCTCCTTGCCGGCGACATACCAACGGATCGTGTCGACGGCAATCGACACGTCATGCCACGCCCCATCATTGACGTAACCGTATTCGCCGCTGACCAAGGGCATGCTTGCCGCTAGAGCGCTGCCCTCGGTGGTGCTGCCCACCAGGAACCCGATTTCCAGCGGGCCGGGCATCGTGGTCCGGATACGGAAATTCAGGGTTCCGGCGGCGAACGCTGAAAGATCGTCGGCTTGGTTTTTCGGTATTGGAAGGTTGATGCCCCAACCGCGACTTGCCGGGCGGGGAGAAATTTCGATGCCGGTACCGCCCTTGCTGCGACGGATGGAGGCACTGCCATCGCGGATCTTCCAGGAATCGAGCACGGGCCGCACTTCGCCCGGTGAAGAGGTGCCGGCAAGCAACATGTAGCGCCGCGCCGAGACGACCGCGCGGATGGCGATCGGTGTCACGTAAGCGGCATCGGCTAGCGTGTAGGCGCCGGGTTCCCATATGGCGCGCGGGTATAGGTCCTGCACCACGTAGCGCGCCTCCCGCTTTACATTGAATAGGCCCCACTTATCGTCGGCCTCTTTCCAGGGCTCGTCGAAAGCTTCGAAATAGAAGATCGTTCGGGGGCCGTCGCGGGTGGTTTGCCATGCATTCATACGA
>JANOKK010000112.1:0-5797 GCA_031419255.1 Betaproteobacteria bacterium | reverse complement strand
AACTGGAGTGGGGAATTTCTGTGAAGGACGCGGTGACGAAGCAATACGACGTCATCACGCTGTTCCCCGAGATGTTCGATGCGATCGCCGATTGTGGCGTCACGCGTCGCGGATTGGATGAAGGCGCGTGGGAACTGAAGTGCTGGAACCCGCGCGAGTTTGCAACCAATGCCTACAAAACCATTGACGATCGCCCCTACGGCGGCGGGCCGGGAATGGTGATGATGGCGGAGCCGCTCAATGCCGCGATCGATGCGGCGCTGAAGCGGCAGGTTGAAAAGAATGTGGCGGCGTCGAAAGTGGTTTACCTGACGCCGCAAGCGAAACCAATCACGGATCAAGGCATCCGCGAATTGGTGGCACATGAAGGATTGGTATTTTTGTGCGGGCGGTATGAAGGCATCGACGAGCGCTTGATTCAGTCGCGGGTTGACGTCGAAATATCGATCGGTGATTACGTTTTATCCGGCGGCGAATTAGCCGCGATGGTGTTGATCGACGCGATGGTGCGCTTGTTGCCCGGCGTGTTGGGCGATGGTCAATCGGCAGTGGAAGATTCGTTTTCACCCACGCGCGATGGCTTGCTCGATCATGCGCATTACACGCGGCCGGAGAATTGGAATGGCGTGGCAGTGCCGCCAATATTGATGAGTGGCGACCACGCGAAGATTGAGATGTGGCGGCGCAAAGAAGCATTGACGCGTTCGCTCAAGCGGCGGCCGGAATTGCTCGATGGCAAGATATGGAACAAACAGGATTTGAAACTGCTGGATGAAATCAGGCAGGAGCAAAAAGTAGCAAAAAAATAGTGCCAACAAAACGCGCGCACCAATCCGTTTTCCCAATAGTGGGTTGAAGGAATGCACTACGCGACAGGCGTGAAGAAAAATCTTCAGCCGCAAACCAGAAAGGAAACAACATGAACCTGATTCAAACACTGGAAAAAGAAGAAATGGCGCGTCTCGCCAAGAAGATCCCCGATTTCTCCCCCGGAGACACCGTGATCGTCAACGTGAACGTGATCGAAGGCGAGCGCAAGCGTGTGCAGGCCTACGAAGGTGTCGTGATCGCGAAGCGCAATCGCGGCCTCAATTCCTCATTCATCGTCCGCAAAATTTCATCGGGTGAAGGCGTCGAGCGTACGTTTCAAACGCATGCGCCGACCATCGCCTCGATCGAAGTGAAACGCAAAGGCGACGTTCGCCGCGCAAAACTTTATTACCTGCGTGATCGCTCCGGCAAATCGGCGCGCATCAAGGAAAAACTGGACTACGTGTCCACGCAAACCAAGGGCGAAGACAAGGCGTAAGTCTGCTTTGTTTGAACCAAAAAAAGCCGCGACAGATTTGTTGCGGCTTTTTTGTTTTTGGTGAATCGAAATTACACTTCGGCAAGAAAAACAGGAGGCGATCCCATTTCACCCGTCATTCCCGCGAAAGCGGGAATCCAGTGTCGTGCGACGAACGTCGCTGGGTTCCCGCCTTCGCGGGAACGACGGGGTTTTTGTCAACTTGATTGGGAAGTGGAATGAAATAGCGCTTGTAATTTGAGCGCTTTCAATCGCGCATCCTGATTCACCCGACGATTTTCATAACACAATCAATTCAACCGCACACCAACATCAAAATGCCACGTCCGTCGCACCTCAATCACGTCGTATTCCTGCGCCATTCCCGGCGTGAACGCCTGATACGGCACAAGGCTTTGCACGATGCGCCGGATTGCTTCATCGACCTCCGCCACACCACTTGATAGAACGAACGTTATCGACTCCACGGATCCATCACGGCGGATGGCAACCGTCACCATCGGGTTCGTGTGGGGCCGCTTTGCCAATTCGCGGACCGTATCGACCGGCGTATTGAATTGGATCTTCCGTGCCCACGCCTCCGCGTACTCGACGAGTTCGGCATTGGGATCAGCACGCCCCCACAACCTCGCCCGGCGTGCAGTGCTAATCGATAACGGCAACGTGGATTGCGCGCGAGCGGCTTTCTCCGCAGCATCGCGCTTGGCGGCTTCCTCATTGAGAATTCGTCCCATGGCCTCACGCCGCGCGATGCGCTTGGCGTCTTCCTCTTTTTCCTCTTGGATGCGCGCGGATTCTTTTTGTGCGGTCGCTTGTCGAACGGCTTCTTGACGTTCGGTCTCGCGTGCGGCCTCCAATCGTGTCGCCTCTGCGCGCGCGGCATCCTGACGCTGCGCTTCCTGACGCGTCGCTGCCTGACGTTGCGCTTCCACTTTTGCTGTGGCCAATCGTTCGGACTCCAAGCGCGCCGCCTCTATTCGTGCCGCCTCGACACGAGCCGCTTCTTCACGAATCGCCTCACGTCGCGCGGCCCCAACCCGCACCGCTTCCAACTGATCCGCCTGTCGCTTTACCTGCGCCTCGCGCTCGGCAGGATCGGGCGTGGTCACTGCAACGGCACGCTCCCGCACCTCCGGTTCGGCAGGCTTCTGCACGACTTCGCTTTGCGGTGCCGGGATTGCGGGCTCCGGGCTTGGCGTAGTTGGACCACTTGCTGCCGCCACGATGACAGGCGTCGGCACGGGTTGCGGAGGTGGCACGGCGAACGTCGGCGTGTTCGACCGCTCTACCGCGATCACTTCTGGCGCAGGAATGGGTGTGGGTGCCATGTCAACGGGCGCTTCAGCGCGCAATGGCGCTTTGGCAGGAACCTCACTGGGTGCTACGACTGGCTCTGCCTTGGCGGGTACCGTCGTCTTGGCATCGACCTCTGCCTTGAACGCGTTCGTCTCTTCAGTCCGGCTCGGCGGCGGCGCGGTAGTGGCAGGCAGTAACAGCCTTGGCTCACTGGCAGCCGCCTGATCGATCACAGCCTGCGGCAGCGGCTCCGCAACGTTGGCCGGCGCTGATTTCAGCACAACATGCAGATCAGGTACCTCGACCCGTCGCTCCCGCCAGGGGAAACCGAAGCCCGGCAGCCCAAGCCGCTCACTACCGAAGGTGAGGCTAAACAGCAGCGCGTGAAGCGCCAGAGAAAGCAGGACCGTAAGCGTCAGCCGCCGGCGTTCAGTGCTCATGGGTAGACTCGGTCAGATGCCACGACCGGCCACTCGTGAATATCGTGTCGGCATTGCTTCGTGGGCGGCATTCGAGACGCGTCGTGGCTTTCCGCGATTGCTTCATTTCGCCGGTGGCGCTAAGCGCGCGCCTCGCTCTGTATTGGGTCTATCAATGAATAACTCGTGCTTCGACCTCCTGCGGCATCCTTCACAAGAATGCCTAGATCGATCAATCCCTGGATGTCTCGTTGCGCGGTATCCTGCGAGCATTTGGCAATGGTGGCCCACTTTGTAGACGTGAGTTTTCCGTCGAGTCCATCCAGCAGTTTGTTGAGCAACAGCTTCTGCCGGTTGTTGAGCGTGTGGCGACTGGTCGCCTCCCAAAAGCGCGCCTTGCGGAACACTGCGGCAAGCGTCGACTCTGTCCCGGAAATCGCGCGCCCCAAGCAGTCCAGAAACCACTCCATCCAATGGGTCACATCGAGTCCCGCTTTTTGGGACCGTTCGAGAATGTCGTAGTAAGTCTTTCGCTCCGCGCGAATTTGCGATGACATGCTGTAAAACCTTTGCGAGCTTCCTTCCGATCGCGCGAGCGCCCAATCTGCGATGGCTCTGGCGATGCGTCCATTGCCGTCCTCGAAGGGATGGATGGTGACAAACCATAAATGCGCCATAGCTGACCTCAGTACCGGGTCTGTATCGGCTTCTTTGTTCGCCCAAGCCATGAACTGGGTCATTTCCGTGTCAACGCGGAGAGCCGCTGGTGCTTCAAAGTGAATTTTTTCCCGCCCGATGGGGCCGGATACCACCTGCATCGGCCCGTGGGAATCGTCACGCCAAGTGCCGACGACAAGTTTGTCGATGCCACGATGTCCTGTTGGAAACAACGCGGCATGCCAACCGAAGAGCCGGTCGGCTGTGATTGGCTTGTCAAAATTCTGCGTGGCATCCAGCATCATTTCGACGACGCCTTCCACGTTGCGGTCGATGGGCGCGGTCCCGGCGATCTCAATGCCGAGTCGCCGAGCAATCGAGGAGCGCACTGTTTCAGGATCGAGGATTTCACCTTCTATTTCGCTCGACTTGAGCACGTCGAGCGTGAGAGTGGCCAGCATGGCTTCATTGCGAAGAATGAAGCCAAGACCCTCCATACGCCCAATCAAGCGACCTTGCCGATGGCGTACTTCGGCCAGCTTTGGGGCCAGCTTTTCCTGGTTCCACACGAATGTCGGCCATTCCGGTCGTTCGTGAATGTATTTCATTCTGCGCACTCCATGCGGAGATTATGATGCCTAATCTTCGCATTTTCAAGCGTAATCTACGCAACACTTGCGGAGAATGTGAATGCTAATCTCCGCAAGTCGCCAAAAGGACAAGTAAACAATATCGTTTCCCGGACAGAGTTTACGCACAGTGGCCACATCGCCGCGCTCGAAATCCCTGAGCGACACGTTAATTTGATGTTTCTGGTGGGCAAGGCAATACTGCCAAGCATCAGCCATTCAAAACCCCGACCACTCGCGCAAAAAGTAGGAAAAGTTTCAATGAAGTCCGTCTGTACCAAGCAATACGCGCTGTGCCTGCTACTACTGGGAATGCTGACCTGCGCTCACGCGCTGACATTCGACATCAAACCCGTCAAATTGAGCGTGGACCAACGTGCATCCTTGAAGGGCTATCTCGCAGATTCGTTGCCCGCCCTCGCCTTTGATTGGAATTCAATCGAGGCACGCAACCATTCGACCGGACGCAAGCGCCCGCCGTTGTCCGTTACGTTGAGTACCGTGCCAGTATTGACGGCGGCAGGAATCTGTCGAAGCGAACAACACCATTTTTATGTTGAAGCGACAGGCGGTAAAGTGAAGGGGCGCTGGCAGGCGAACGACGACTTGACCAGCCTTCAGGCGTGGACTCCGCAAGGCGGGGATTGCGGGCAAGTGTCCTCGCCCATTGGCATCGAGAAGTCACTATCTGATGCGGACTTCCTGTTCATCGCGCGGGAAAAAGATGCGCTGCGAAGCAGGGCGGCGCAAGTCATCGCGGGGAGCGATTGCGCGCGAGTGCGGCACTGCGAGGTGACGCTTCGGCGCATCAATCGAGTACGTGAGGAGAGCACATCTCGAATCCTCACCAAGCTCACATTTTCCCCGTTGAAGCCGGGCCCGGCGTGCCTTTATGTGATGGAGGTTTCGTTTGTTGGGCCGTTGAATGATCTGGTGCCGCTTGGGGCGAGTTGTCCGTTGCCGTAGGGTTCAATGTTGAAGAAACCAGGATGGAAATTCGTGGAGCCACTGAGGAAATGCGAACCTGGCCCCTTTGATCGCGCGTGAAATCTCTCCATGAAAAAATTCCTGCGATTTCTTCGTATCAGCCTGCTGACCCTGCTTGGCCTGATCGCCCTGGCCGCCGCGTTGTTCGGTTACTTCATTTATTCGCCCGACCCGGTGCCGCCGACACTCTCCGGCACGCGGAACAAGGGCACCATCGAGGTGGGCGGGCTGAAGCGGACCTACGTCACGTACATCCCGCACGGACTGCCGAAGGCCGCGCCACTGGTGCTGGTAATGCATGGCTCGGGTGAACACGCGGCCGATATTCGACTCGGTACGGGGTACGGCTTTGAGCGCCTGGCCGACGAACAAGGCTTTGCCGTCGTCTATCCCAACGCGTACACCTTCGATTGGAATGACTGCGGCGAGGTCGGCGACTTCCGCGTGAACGGGAGCGAGGTCGACGACGTGGGCTTCCTGACCACGCTGGTCGACAAACT
>JANOKK010000111.1:0-1075 GCA_031419255.1 Betaproteobacteria bacterium | reverse complement strand
GTCCAGCCCTTTTCGCGCTGGTGGCCAATCACGGTCGTGAGTACTGAGAGGGCGATGTCGTCTATTCGGCACACGCCAAGCCCCGCCATCACCAGATCGAAAAAAACGAACACGCCGGCACGGACTTCGGTGACGCCGTTCAGATCTTGCGCGAACAATGCCGTGGGCGTGGAACCAACGCTGACTATCGGGGCCGCGTGTCCAGCCTCACGCAGACGATTTGCTGCACGCACGGTACGCGCGCGCTCCTGTTCGGCCATCGCGCACAATGCGGCGTCGCTGCGGCATTCGTAGGAACCTCCGGCATGCGTCATCACGCCGTCGACTATCACGCCACCGGTTGCGAGCACTTCGGCCTCGTTCAGCAACTCCGTGCTCTCTGGCAGAATTCCCGCGCGATGCCCATCGCAATCGATTTCGATCAGCGCGTGGAGTGGCGCCGGCATTTGCGGTGCGACTCGAACCAGCATGTGTGCCGCATCAACGCTATCGAGAATGAGGGTAAGTTTGATGCCACGCTTCATCAGCGCGGCAACATGATTCATTTTGTTCTGCGTGATGCCGACGGCATAAAGAATATCGGTGAAACCGTGATCGGCAAAATAGTCGGCTTCGCGCAATGTCGACACGGTGATCGGCCCGGGCACGCCGCCGGACATTGCGAGTGCCACCTCGACACACTTTGCGGTTTTGACGTGTGGACGAAATCCCACGTTCAGCCGCGTGAGCTGTTCGCGCATGCGCGCGACATTTTTGTTCATACGTCCTGCGTCCAGGAGGAGCGCGGGGGTTTCAAGTGTTGAGATTGTTTGTGTGCTCATCTTTTCGCCGTACTCGAATTTTCAATTGCCGGGATCTCGAACCGCACAAGTATAAAGATTCTTGGCTTCACCCCTTCTCGTTTCGTGCCACCATTGATGTGGTTATCCCGAGCGTCGCCCAGCAACAGTAGCCCGGCAGAAGCGCCGCGGAGTCCGGGAAATTGGCGCAAATGGCGAAAGCCACCCCGGAATACGCGGCGCTTCTTCCGGGCGACTTGCGGAGACACCGAGTTATTCCCACGCGGGGAATTAAT
>JANOKK010000110.1:0-2352 GCA_031419255.1 Betaproteobacteria bacterium | reverse complement strand
TGTGCGCTGGCGCGCAAGACGAAATACTTGCAAGCAATGGTCGACAAGAACTTGAAACAACGCACGGTCGATAAACTGGCGCAATACGATCCGGCACTTTTGAGTCGCGCAGCGACCTTCCTTTATCTAAAGGAAACACATTCGTCTTTCGAAGTTGAACGTGAAAAACCAAGTGCGACGCGCGCGCAGCGCTTCGCCGATTTACTGCGGGAAGCGGAAAACGGCATCTCACTTTCTGAAGACCGTTTCGTCCAATTGCAAAACGCAATTGTCGATCCGCGGTTCGCCGAATTTACGTTTCGGCGCGAGCAAAATTGGGTGGGACAGGATCTTGGACATCGCAAGAAAGTGGATTTTGTACCTGCGCGTCCGGAGCATGTGCGCGAATTGATGGATGGACTTGTCGACTTCTCGGAAACAATCCGGGCAAATCCTGAATACCTCGATCCGGTTATTTCGGCCGCTGCACTGGCTTTTGGCTTTGTTTTCATTCATCCATTTATGGATGGAAATGGGCGACTGCATCGCTTCCTGATTCACGACTCTCTTTCAGCGAGCGGCTTTACCCCCAAAGGAATAGTGCTGCCCGTTTCCGCAGTCATACTCGCCAACCTGGCGGAATACATCGAAACACTAGAGCACTTTTCCAAACCACTCTTAGCCTTGACAACCTACAACCCGGATCCTCCTGGCATACCCGCAATAGGTAACGATGCGGTCTACTACCGATATTTTGACTCAACGGATCAGGCGTCATTTCTTTACGGGGCGCTCGAAAGAACGGTTGAACAGGATCTGGTGAAAGAAATCACCTTCTTGCTCGGGTTTGATACGGCGTACAAGTCATTGAAGGAAATTCTCGATTGGCCCGCGCATTCTCTTGATCTTTTCATTCAATTTGTACATCAAAACCAGGGGATTCTTTCCAAGACGAAACGTCAATCGCATTTTTCCTGGATGACCGAGGAAGAGATCAAACAGTCAGAAGCCATCGTAGTGGACGCGTTCGCGCAGAAGCAATAGACCCCGGTTGATTCTTGCATTTCAGCGTTTTGATCAAGCTGCCGGATGCGAGGCGTTACTTCTATAATTATCCATGCCTCCGCACACTCCAATGCCCAACAACGACATCGCCTGCACGCATGGCGAGGGCCACGCCCCATTGCGCGTCGACGCGCCGCCGTTGAAAGCAGAAATCGATCACGCCGCAGCGCATGATCACGACCATGCGCACGGCCACGCACACGATCACGGTCATGATCACGCACATCACGCGGGCAGCGCGCATCAACACGATTACCGCTCCCACGATAAATCGATGCTGCTGCTCGCCTTCACGATCACCGTCACCACCATGGCGGCGGAAATCATCGGCGGCTGGTTCACGCATTCGCTGGCGTTGGTGTCCGATGGCATTCACATGTTCACGCACGCGTTCGCGCTCGCGGTGAGCTGGGGCGCGATCGTGCTGGCGTCGCGGCCGGCGAACATGGAAAAAACGTTCGGCTATTACCGGGTGGAGGTGGTGGCCGCGTTCGTCAATGGCATTACGATTTTGTTGTCGGCGGTATGGATCGTGGTCGAGGGCATTGCGCGTTTGTTTTCGCCGGAGCCGGTGGCGATCGGCACCACGCTCATCATCGCCGTGGCTGGGCTCATCATCAACCTGATCACCGGTGCAATTCTGATGCGCGCCGATCAGAGCAACCTGAATATTCGCTCGGCGTTTTTGCACATGCTCACTGATACGCTGTCGTCGGTGGCGATCATCATTGGCCTGATCGTGATTCATTATTCCGGCTGGCAGTGGATCGATCCGCTGTTGGCATTAGTGGTGGCGGTGATTATTTTGAAATGGTCATGGACATTGCTGCGCGATTCGTTGCACGTGCTGATGGAAGGCTCGCCGATCGATGTTGCGGCGCTGCGCGCGCATGTGCTGCACGATTTTCCAGAGGTGCTGGATATTCACGATGTGCATATCTGGCAAATTTCGCAGCGCTTCAATTGCCTGACGGCGCATGTGCGCATCCAGCCGGAGGCAGTGGCGGGGTACACGGCGCTGGTGGCGCGCATCAACTCATCGCTACGCGAGAAATATGAAATCGGCCACACCAATTTTCAGCCGGAGTGGGTGTAGCGGATTTGCTCTTGCTTCAACCTAGAAACGGCAGTTGACCGCTATCAATGCCGTGGAACACCGCGCCATTGCTAGGGTTTCGCTCCCGGCACGTTTCTCTCAATGGGTGAGAGCGCTACGGGTGCGATTAAACATTTTGCAGGCTCCCTGGCAGCGTTGTTCCTCCTAGCAGGGTGAAGCCTGCGTGGTCGCTATTGCCAAATGAGGCCTTG
>JANOKK010000109.1:0-15837 GCA_031419255.1 Betaproteobacteria bacterium | reverse complement strand
CGGCCCAGTCCTTCAGGGTATCGGCATCCGGGTCGCCTTTGAGTGCGGTCCAGTATTCATCGAAGCGCTTGGCCAGCGCTGCGTCGTGGATGGCATGGCCGACATTGAGCTGGCCGTGCAGGGCGTTGCGGCTGAGGTTGGTTGAGCCGGTCCATACTGAGACGGGTTTGCCGTTTTTTGAGAGCACGATGAATTTGTTGTGCATCAGCTTCGCGTTCACACGCGGGATGCAGAGTTGCTTGATCTGCGCGGCGGCGATGGCGGCATCATTCGCGGGGCCGGTCTCGTCGTCTTTGGCGTGGTAAATGATCTTTACGTCGGCGCCGGCGACTTTGGTGGCCTTGAATGCGGCGAGAACAGCCGGCCATTTCATTTCGTAGATCGCGGCGTGCAGGCTGTATGAGTTGTCTTTAGCTTTGGCGATAAAGCCGAGCAGGCCGGGTAATAAATCCCTCGCCAGCCATGCGTATGCCGGTGGCCCTGCTTCATCGAGCGACATGCCTTGAAAGCGCTTGGCGAATGCCTGTGAGGCGATCGCGCCGCGGTTGAAATGCGCGTCATGTTTGCCGCCGGTGAGCGGCTCGGTTTCAATGGTGACGCTGGTCGCGGGCTTCTCGGTCAATGCACCGGGGCTGCCGTACATCGGGACCACGCGGTACTTGTATTTGTATCCCGGCTTGGCGGCGTAGTCCGCCCACTGGAAAGCCTGGAACGGATGCTCATGGCTGCTGGCATCTTCAATGCCAGTGGAAGGGCGGATGCTGGCGAAGGTCTTGTTGCCGCGCAGCCAGATGGTTTCGTTTTCGGTAAGGTCCGTGCGCTGGATGGCAAAGCCCATCAGGCCCTTGGCATCGGCTTCCGCCATGCCGAACGCCAGGAACACGACATACGTGCCGCTGATCGCGCGAACGGTGACGAAACCGGAAACCTTCTTGCGCATGCACAACCTCCATTGCTGGGCGACTGGTGCGGACTGCTAAAGGCAACTTGACTGCGGTGGCTTGCTAATTTCGTAGCGCATCAATCACGCATCGACTGAATTCTGCGTGATCACATTTCAAAAAAACCCACCTGCATAGGTAGGAAAGAGAAACTCTGATTAGCCCAGACTTTTCGCGACCGAACTTCGGTTTCATGGAGATTTCGAATTGCGCGAATTTCATTCATCGAGGGCGACATTCCAACGGCGGTTCCTATTCTCAGGAACCCCTGCCACGCGCCGAAATTGTTTGTTGACCTCATTTGCGGTGCCGCTGCGCGCCCTTCGTGATCAAAAGAAAAAAGAATTTGGCTTGTTCGAGCATTCCCAATGCAGGGGGAGCCAGAGAATGTGTGCCACAAGGCGATTTGCGCGTTGCATTTGCGGCGGCCAAATTCCGAAAAAGTTATTTAAATAGTCCCAAATATTTAACAACTAAAAAAATGACTTGTCAAGAACTGCCGTAATTGACGGGGTTTTGGGGCCCTCGCGCAGTTTCGTTATGCGGAAAGTCAGGGCAGTTGGTAAGACTATTCGGTTAGTCAAGTTCTCACCTTTCGCCCTCCGTCGCGGTGGGATCGCTGCGCTATGGCCCTTCGATACCTCAGGGCGAACGGGTGGCCTATCGAACAATACTGAGCGAAGCGCGAACGGACACATCGCGCCCTACATGGCGCTTGTTCCGGTGCCGAGGTGGAGTGGTTTTTTGTGAAATAACGTTAATTTATATTGATTTATTAATTAACAAATGCAATATTAGCCGTACCCATCCCGGGCGCTGACCACTCTTGAAAGGAATCAATATGAAACAACTCGACACTGCCGTTGCTCAAGCCCCGCTCAATTCAGATGACGAAGTATCGCTGCGACTCCCCAAAGATGCGAGGCAGGATTTGGTGAGACTCAGCGATGACCAACTCTACCTTGTTGGGGGCGGGGATGACTTCATTTGCTGGTAAGACTAAGTTTGCGGGCTAAGTTCGCAGCGATAGCCCAGACTGGCTGGCCAGAGCAACGGCCAGCCGTCAACTACGCGAGGATCTTCTCAAAATACTGATTGAGCTTGGCACGGGAAATCTTCGGTACATTCGGCAACCGGTTTTCATCGGTCAGGAATTTGACGCCGATCGACTGCAGATGTTGCCTGGCAGTCTCCGCATCTACCCATATCGCATTCGCGCATTCGCGCGCACGTGCCGCCTCGCCCTGCATTTTGTGAATGTGAAAAAGCGCGACGCTCACTAATTGACGAAGCACCGGCTTCGCGGCGTTTTTGGCGGCCAGTTGATCAAGTGCGGCAACTGCTTGACCATTTCGGCGCTCTACCGCGTCGGCGATGGCGGCCAGCACCGCGCGCTCATCGCGGGAAATTCCAATGCTCGCACCCTGTCTCGATGAAATCGCGTTGACGGCTTTTCTCGCGCTGCCGGTAAATCCCCCCAACTGCAGCATCGCCGCAATCACAAATGCGTCGGTAATCGATTCCACGAATATCTTCGGCAGGTGCCCCGCGTCGAATTCCCGCTTTGCCTCGGCAAATTCGCCTTTCAATAGCGCATTCCAAAGACGGCGGGATCGGGCACGAATACGCTCTACATGTTCCGGGTCATGCGCGGGATTGGCGTTGTTCAACTGCTGCGCAATTTCCCATAGCTTGCTGTGCGGGCCGATAAATATCGACATCACCCCGAGGCAGGCATTGAGATCGGTCTTTACTGCAAAATCGCCGAACGATGTGACGCTCAAAGGCCCCTCTCTCAATTGATCGTCTGACTGACGGTCGCGCTTATTGACAAGATCGAGGTACCAACTCACCGCGCCGGTTTTGTTGCTCACGCCAAGATTTTTGTACATGTTGTGAAGGTAGACCCGGGCCGTGCCGTCCGTATAGCCCAAACTCGCGGCAACGATCTTGCTGGTTCCTCCTTTTGCAAGGAGCTCGAGCATCTTTCTCTCCTTTTCTGAGATCACATCGAGGCTGACGGTTGAATTGGGAAAAGCGGATCTGGTTTTCATAGGTAGTTGCGCTCGCTGGTAAGTGTTGCGATAAGTTGGTGGAAACAGGTTAGGCCATCTTCGGCCACGAGAGAAACGCCTTCATTGATGCCCTCGTGACGGACAGCAGCGACGAAACTCGTCACGAGGGTTGGATCAAGCTGGGATCCTGCGAAATGCTCAAGCTGATTAAGTGCATAGTTGATCGAACGTCCGCGATCTTTCGGTGCATCTTCAAGCAGGGAATCATAAACGTCGGCAACCGCGACCATCCGCGCGTGAACGGGTATTGCCAGGCCGGCGACCCCATTGGGATATCCCCGCCCATTCCACCAGGCATGGTGATATTTGGCGATGTCTCTGGCAAGCAAAAGTCTTGTATTTGATTCATCGCCCAATATTTGCCATCCGGCCTCGCAATGCATCGCATCCATATGCGCATTTGCGGCGCTAAACGAAGACGAAGTCGAAGCTGAAGACAATGCGTGCGGCGCAAGCAAGTTTTCATGGCCGGCCGCCAATCCGATGTCGTGAACCTGCGCTGCCAAGCCGATTTCCATTGCGTCGATGGGTGCTACGCCGCTTGCCTGCGCGAGCAGCCGGGTCATGACACCGACCCGTAATCCATGGGCGCTTGACGCATCAACCTGCAACGCACTTCCCACGGCGAGCCGACTGTACGTTTGCCAAGTTGCCGGTGCAGAAGGTGGTTTGAGTCGGGCCTGCAGCCTCGCCTTGGTGTCATCCAACACCACGTCGCCCTGCGCGGCATGAAGTTCAAACTTCTCACGCCAACGGGCAATCTTGAGGTGACGCAATGCTGAATCGCGTCCACGATCATGAATCAGCGCCGCCAGCTCCTTAAGCCGTACCAACGCTTTTTCCGGGCTGCCAATGGCCTCTTCCGCGCGAATGGTACAGGCCAGCGTATCGCGAAAGGCTGGCCACATGGCGCGCGATTCGGCGAGCGAACGATCCAGCCGTGTCAATGCAACATCGAACTTGCCGGTTGCAATATCCAATATTGCGAGCGTAGTTGCCGCAGCGATGGAGCTCCTCAGCCCGCCCCGCCGAGACAGCAAAAGTGCCTGCTGCGCGTGCGCCTCCGCCTCTTTCACCCGCCCATCGCCAATGAGTAACCGCACCAGGTTTCGACGCAGCAATATTCGGCTATGGAGATCGAAGGATTCATCGCCATTGGTTTTTTGCAGTTCAGACAGCGCATGCTCGGCAAAAAATAATCCCGATTTGACATCGCCCAAATGAAGCTCGCAACTTGAAAGGTTTCCGTAAGCACTAAATCGGCTAAATTGCGGCGTTGTGATTTCTTCAACTTTTTCAAGCGCTCGCTGAAAGCAATGCATTGCTGAATCGTATTGACCCACACCATTCAGTACGCAGCCGATATTGTTCCAGACACGACTTGACGCGATTCGATCTTCGGCTTCATCGGCAAACGCCAGTGCCTGGCCATGGAAGTCGATGGCGCCGGCATAGTCGGCAGTATCCAGGGCAAGCAGGCCGCACGCATTTGCCGTTGGTTGCGCGAGATCCGTAGCACCAAGCACAACGGTGCGCTCGTGTATCGCTTGCGCGATCGGCACGGCCTCAAAGGATCGACCCTGTGCGTGCAATTGACGACACAATCGAATCGCGATCGGCACTGCGGTAGCCAGCGCCGCACCCTCGTGAATGGCATGCAGTTTTTCCGAAAGATCGAATGTATTCAATGACGCTGGGCCATCGCGGCGACTGGCGACATCGGCCTCGACATTCGATAGCTCATCGCAAATATCGATCGTCATCGTGCGCAATCGGGGAGCGAGCTCAATATGGACATGAGTGGGCGGTGGCAGGCCATAGCATTTGTTAGTCTACCATTGGACGAAAAAGTCTGCTTTGGGGACGGTGTGTGGAAAATGTTGTGCCTCCGGAGCCATACACGCCGTCTCCCCGCGCGGGCCACTAGGCGCTTCCTTCAAGGGTCGTGACCGGAAATAGCGATGTCATCCCCGGACTTGATCCGGGGAAGACACCGCTATTTTGCGAACATGGGAGCATTAGTTCTAGCATGCCTATCGAAGCATCGAACACAGGCAAATTGAACTTGATCAGAGATTCCCTAGCGTTCAACGCATTGCCCTAAAACCGCACATGCAGGTAGTATCCGATTCACCTCGTCCAAAAGCGGCCCCGCCATGCGTCACGCATCGATTGTCTTGTTTGCACTCATCGCGATTGCCGGTTGTGGCGGTGGCGGCGGTTCGTCCAGCAGCGCCCCGTCCACGCCTACTCCGCCGCCCCCGCCGGTGATCACTACCGTCACTAGCGCGCAAATCGAAATCGCACTCGGCACCACATTACAAAGGCCAGTTTTCCAGTGCGGAACCGGCACCGATTCAGTCACCGCCGATGCAGCACCCAATTCCGTTACGGTGTTCGAGAGCGGCCCGGTACGGCCTATCGCGTTGTCTGCCGATGGCACGCGTCTCTACGTGACCAACACGCCAGCGAATTGTCTGGAAATCTACGCGGTTCAGGGCGACACGTTGCGCTTGGCAAGTTCAATTTCCGTCGGGCTGGAGCCGGTCGCCGTTGCCGAGCGCAATGCGAATGAAGTGTGGGTGGTGAATCATTTGTCGGACTCGGTGAGTGTAGTGCGGCTCGATGGCACGCCGCGCGTGTTGCGGACGTTGCTGGTGGGCGATGAGCCGCGCGATATCGTGTTTGGCGGCAGCAATCGTGATCGCGCCTTCATCACTGCCGCCGCACGGGGGCAGAATCGGCCTGGGTTCAATGGCTTGAGTCTCGCGACGGCGGGGCAGGGCCGCGCGGATGTGTGGGTGTTCGATGCGGCGGCGCTCGACGATACCTTGAACGGAAAACCGTTGACGATTCTCACGCTGTTTGCCGATACGCCGCGCGCGCTGGCGGTGAATGCGGATGGCAGCCGCGTTTATGCGGCACCGTTTATGTCGGGTAATCGCACCACCACATTGCATCGCGACGCCGTCGGTAGCGCGAAACCCTTGCCGAATCGTAGTGCAGACAATGTGGTGGCTCCCGGCACCGGCTTGATTGTGCGGTTCGATGGCAGCGCATGGCGAGATGAAGCCGGCACCGATTGGAACGCAAAGGTCAAATTTACATTGCCGGATTTTGATCTGTTCGCCATCGATGCAAACGCCGCGCTGCCGGTGGTGGCATCGCAGGTGAGTGGTGTGGGCGGAACGCTGTTCAATTTGGCGGTGCATCCCACGACCGGTACCGTTTATGCAAGCAACACCAATGCGCAAAATCATATTCGCTTCGAAGGGCCCGGCACTTCCGCCAGCACCGTGCGCGGGCGCCTAGCGGAAAGCCGCATCAGCGTGGTGAATGTTGCCGCCAATCGCGTCGATGCGGTGCATCTCAATAGTCACGTCGATTTCACGTTGCCGCAGAGTGCCGCGGTGCCAGCGGGGGTCAAAGCAAGAAGTCTCGCGCAGCCCACCGCGCTCGCGTTCAGTCCGGATGGTGCGACGTTGTACACCGCGGCATTCGGTTCAGCGAAAGTCGCGGCACTGCAGACGGCGACGATGTCCACCGCCGCGTTCGTGCCCGACAGCGCGCAGCACATCGCCGTGCCCGCCGGTCCTGCTGGCATTGCGCTCAACGCGAGTGGTTCGCGCATGTATGTGTACTCACGCATCGCGCATACGTTGAGCGTGATCGATACGGCGGCGAAGTCCACGTTGGGCACGTTGAATTTGTTCACGCCGGAGAGTGCGGCGGTGCAGACTGGCCGGCAATTTTTGTACGATGCGACGGAGTCTTCCGCCAATGGCACGTCCTCCTGCGCGAGCTGCCACATCTTCGGCGACATGGATCACTTGTCGTGGGACTTGGGCAACCCGAACGAAGCAACCAAGGTCAATCCCAACGCGTATGTGCCACTCAATCCGCGCACCACGCTCAGGTTTCATCCGCTAAAGGGGCCGATGGGCACGCAGACCCTGCGTGGCATGCGCGGCAACGGCCCGCTGCATTGGCGCGGCGATCGCACCGGTACCAATCGCCAATCGGTGCGCGGTGCGGTGGAATCGATCGAGGAGGCGAGCTTCAAGGAATTCAATCCCGCGTTCGTCGAGTTGGTTGGGCGCGAGTCGCCATTGAGCAACACGCAAATGCAAAGCTTCACCGATTTCGCGTTGTCGCTCGCAATGCCGCCCAATCCGGTGCGGGCACTCAGCAATACGTTGAACGAATCCGAACAAGCCGGGCGCGATATTTATTTCAATAACAATCTGATCACACTGCTGGGCAGTTGCAATAGTTGCCACACTTTAAATCCGACCGCGCGACAATTCGGTACAGCCGGTCTGATGTCGTTCGAGGGCGGGCGTATTTCAGAGAATTTCAAGGTGCCGCAATTGCGCAACGTGTATCAGAAAGTCGGCATGTTTGGCTTCAGCCTTTCAACGACCGCCTCAACCGGCCAGCAGATTCGCGGCTTCGGTTTTGCACACGATGGCAGTGTCGATACGATGGAATCATTCCTGAGCGATCCAGTATTCAATTTTCCGCAGCCGGTGGTCGCGACACGCGCGCAAGTTGCGGCGTTTGTGATGGCGATGGATACAGATTTCGCGCCGATTGTCGGGCAGCAAGTGACGTGGCGGCCGAATTCCAATGCAGTACTGGAAACGCAACTGAGTTTGTTGAAGCAACAAGCCGGCGTGACTTCTCCACGCGCCGCCTGCGATTTGGTGGCGCGCGCGAGTGTGGAAGGAGTGGTGCATTCGGGATTATTGCAGAGCGACGGCACATGGCTAATGAAGAATAACGATCGGCTCATCGATACGGCATTGCGTGCGTTGGCGAGTGCCAGTCAGCCGTTTACGTTTACGTGTCTGCCGCCGGGGGCGGGGCGGCGGGTGGCGTTGAATGTGCCGTAGGTGTGGCACGTCAGCCCGGCGAAGGCGCCAATGCGCCAATACATGACAACTAAACGCAAAATTGCGGTGTCAACCTGCCAACATTACCTGTCATCCTGAGCGCAGCGAAGGATCTTGTTGCATGAATAAGATCCTTCTCTGCGCTCAGGATGACAATATATATTTGCGGAAAAATTCAAGCGAAGTCAAGCACTGGCGCGGCTTTCAGAACACTTTTGCCCCGAAACGACCGCCAAATGGCGATCTACGCGTTTTTTGCTATTTCAGGCCAACCCCGGAATCCAGCGCTTGACTCTCGCCGCATACGCATCATAAGCGTCACCAAACAAGGCAGCCAAGCGCGTCTCGTCCTCACGCACGTGTCGTTGAAACCAGAAAATGTGAAACAGAAATAGCATCGCGGTGGGAATTGATTGAAACGTGATAGCTAGTCCCAGCATGAAAATCAAGTGGCCCAAGTACATCGGATTTCGCGTCCAGGCGTAAATGCCGGTATCGACGATCCGCTCAGGCGGAATCTCGATCCCCGGCCCGCCGCCGCCCTTCAAGGTACGGTAATTGCCGCTCAATCGATACTGCGCGTATCCCCATGGCAATAGAGGTGTTCCCCAGAGGTAAATGGTCAATGCGCCGCGATGAACAATGAGTTCAAGCGCGATGACGAGCAACGGGAAAACGATAAACGTGCGATTGGACGTGCTCCTCAGCCAGCGCCGAATCGAGAAGGGACGTTTTCCATTGAGTGGCAGCATCGATTGCATCCTTGCGAGAACATTGTAGGATGGGTGGAGCGCAACGAGCCCCATCTTTATGATGCGTACATTGATGGGTATCGCTACGCTCCACCCATCCTACCCAGCTAACTTGCTGTCATTCTGAGCGACGCGAAGAATCTCGTCATGACAGGATTCTTCGCTTCGCCCAGAATGACAGCGGTATCAATTGAGGTAGAACATGGTTTGCAATATTTTGCAGAGGAAAAATCTTGACCGCAAATGAATTGAATCCGGCGAAAACCGCGCTGCTATTTTTCGATATGTTGAACGGCCACGTAAAGAATGGCAATGACGCCACCGCTGCCCGCTATGCACCGGTGATCCTGGCGTCGATCGAGTTGCTCGCCGCCGCGCGCGCGCAACGCATGATGATCGCTACGCCGCTGCCAATCATCGCGCCGATAATGCCACTACCGCACACACGCTGCGCGATACCGATGGCAGATTGCGGCCCATCGCTGCCAACACTGTGCCGAGTTTCAAGCCAGTCGTCGCCAGTGGCACGTGGGAGGCGCAAGTCATCGATGAATTGAAACCCGCGCCGGAAGACTATCTAATTCCCAAGTATCGCTGGAGCGCGTTCTATCAAACCTATCTCGACCTCGCTTTGCGCACGCGCGGCATCGATACCCTCATCATTGCTGGTGGCTCCACCGATGTTGGCGTCGCCAGTACCGCCTTCGCCGCACGCGACATGGATTACCACTTGGTAATTGCAAGCGATGCTTGCACCTCGCCGGAGCAGGACAATCATGATCAATTCATGCGGCGGATTTTTCCGCGCATGGCGCGGGTGAGAACGGTGGAAGAGATTGTGGCGATGTTGGCGTGACAGGAAGGCGATCACCAACACTTTCTATATTTCACCGTTCGCCCTGAGCCTGTCGAAGGGCCGGATGTCGAAGGGATACGTACATCCGACCCTTCGACAAGCTCAGGGCGAACGGAAATTATTGGATAGTAGAGGATGAATTAGACGCAACTGCGCGTTAAATTTCACGCCGTCAATCCACGGTACAACATCAGCAACCGCGCCGGCAGTTGATTGATATCCTCCAGCACTTCATAGTCAATGCCATCGCACATCGCACGCAAATAATCGTTACCTTGCGGATCGATCGTCAACACGAACGGCGTTATGCCCGCCTCGCGCGCTTCATTTAGTGCTTTGCGGGTATCGCTAATTGCGTATTCCACCTCGGCGCCATCGCCATATTGCTGTCCGTAATCGAGATCGAAGGGACGACCGTCCGAAATCAGCATCAATAATTTGGTGCGTGCTTCCTGGCCTCGCAGTTTGCGGATCGTGTGGCGGATCGTGTGGCGGATCGCCGGGCCCATGCGCGTAGTGTGCAGTGGTCGCACATTATCGATGCGCGCCGCGATACGATCCGACAAGCGTTCGTCGAAATCTTTCAACACCTGAAATTTCACGTCTTCGCGCCCCGAACCGGAGAAGAAATAGATGCCGTAAGTGTCACCGATGCGCTCTAGCGATGTCATCAGCAACGCTGCCGTTTCTTTTTCCAGATCCAGGATAGTGCGGTAGTTGCGGCCATGCAGTTTCATTTCCGCAATCGACGCCACCGCATCGGCGCGTGTCGGCTCAACATGTTCCGCCGTCGAGGAACTCTTGTCGATCAGGAACGCGGCCACCACGTCGCGCGCGATTTTTTGCCGCGAGGTGTAGACCTGCTCAGAGGGCGACACGCCGGCGCGCCGATCGACCAGCGATTCAATTGCGGCATCGAGATCGAGATCATCTCCATCCACCATGCGCCGAACTTTTCGCAGGCCCTCACTTGCAAGACGCTCAAAGCCGCTTTGAATTTGCGGCGCGAGGCGAGCGTAGGCGCGCAGCGTCTCATCGAAATAGGTTGGCGACAGCGCCGGATCGATCCGTGATTCCTTCACGCAACACCAATTGCGTTTGTACGCGTTCGCCACATGATCCCATTCCGGATAGACAAACGAAAACAATTCGTGGCTGTGCAATTCGCCGCTATTGAGGTGCGCTTCATCCTCGCCAAAATGGTCGTGGTGATCGTGCTCCATCGGCTCATCGGGCGGCTTCGGGCGATCCTCATCGACAAGATTGGAAACTGTGCCGTGGGTCGATACCGCATCGTGCGTTAATCGATAGATCGCCTGCTGATCCAGCGGCCCCGCACCTTGGTAGTGTGCATAGCGCGACCCGAGTTGGTCGCGATACGACACCATCGCCATCTCCGTCGCCAGCACATCGTCGCCTTCAAGTTGGGTCTTGGCGGGTTCCGGCCAATCGGTTTGCCATGTAGGCTCGCTGGATGGCTGCGACAAATCTACCGCTGTCGCCCGGCCGTAATCCGCTTGCATATTGGGCAACGCCACCAGCAGGCAATAAGCGCGCAGGGTGGCTTCTGCGCTGTCTTCCACAAGCGTGTCGACAAGTATCAATGTGCTCATTACTTTCAGCATTTGTCGCGCCGGTTCGTGCAGCAATTCAGGCAAATCGAATGGCCGCGTGGAGGCCAGGCTCGTGCGCACCATCAATTCCGCGAGCGCATTGCGCGGGCCTAATCCGGCGAGTAGTGGACGATCGTGCAATGCGGCGCGCTGGATTCTTTCAAACGCGCCTTTAAGTCCCGGATAGCGCCGCTTCGACCACTCGTCGAGACGCAGATCTTCCAGCACGGTGAAGACTTCGATCGCCAATTTTCGTTGTGCGAACAGCCCGAAAAAGGTCTCCAGCTCCGATTCATTTTCAAAGCGCGCGACACCCGAAAATGATGCCGGACGTAAACGTGAAGAGTGCGTTGCCTCTCGCAGAAACTCGAACGCAAACGTGCCGCCGTCGTAGTGCGCAGCGCGATGCGTGAGCGCGATCTTGTACCAATCGAAATTGCCCGTTCCTGATTGAAATCGGCTGACGCGCTCGGGCAGGCGGATGGTGGTATGCGTGTCGGGATATTGCGCCGGGTCGTGACGGTTGCCGTAGGGGGCCAATGCGGCATTGCGCCCCGACAGGGCACGGTAATACAACCCCAGCACCGGTGCCACCCCTTCCAGCGATTGACCGGCATGGCGGTGCGAGTCGGGGACGCCATCAGTGCCGGCCGCAATCTGTTTCAGCTGGGCGCGCACGCCCGGCAACGTGAATCCTTTCACGGAAATATCGCGTGAATCACCTGGCGAATTCCCTTGGCGAGCAACGTGTCATCGGTCATCGCGTGAATGATGGCGACATCGCAGGCGCGGCGCGGGCCGATGCCTTGCGAGATCAATCGTCCCGCATAAATCAACAGCCGCGTACTCGGGCCTTCGAGCAGATTCTGCTGATCGAGATGGCGGATTTGCATGCCCACCAGCGCGAGTGACTTGGCAGTGGCTGCCTGCACGAGGAATCGTCGGTGGCGATGGCGCATGGCTACGCCAAGGCGGCAGGAAAACCGATGGCCGTTTACGCGCATGGCACCGTCGGATTGCAGCATGCCTCAATGGCGATCTACAACGCCTGGTGCGACCGCGTGCCCGTCATCATGTTTGCCGGCAACGGCATGGATGCAGACAAGCGCCGCCCCGGCACAGAGTGGTCGCACTCGGTGCAGGATGCGGCGGCGATGGTACGCGATTACGTCAAATGGGACGACAATCCGGCCTCGTTGCAGCATTTCGCCGAATCGACCGTGCGTGCCTACAAGATTGCCACCACCGCGCCGATGGAGCCGACGCTCATCATGGCCGACATCGATTTGCAGGAAGACCATATTGACGACGAAGCCGCGTTGCGGATTCCGAAACTTGTGCACACCATTCCCGCGCAAGGCGATGCCGGTGCACTAGTGGAGGCGGCAAAACTATTGGTCAACGCAAAGTCCCCCGTGATTCTTGCCGACCGCGCCGCGCATTGGTGCGCGATGCCGATGTGGTGCTGATGCTGGAAGTCTACGACCCATGGGGTAATTTCAATGCCTTGAGCGACCCGCACAAGGAATATCGGCGCATTTCAAAAGCGGATGTGAAGATCATCAGCATTTCGATGAGTGATGTTTATATCCGCTCCAACTATCAGGATTTCCAGCGCTTTATGCCCGTCGATATGCCGATCGTCGGTGATGTCGAGGCGACACTACCGGCCTTAACCGAGGCCGTGAAACGTGCGATGACGCCGGATCGAAAAATCGCGATTGACGCTCGCGCACCGAAAATGCGCGAGACGCAATTGAAGTTGATCGAGAGCGCCAAGGAGGCTGCCGCCGTTGGCTGGGACTTGAGTCCCATCAGCACGGCGCGCATGGCCATGGAAACATGGCACGCGATCAAGGATGAAAAGTAGTCGCTTGCGGTGAGTGACCGTATCAGTTGGGCCAGGCGTTTGTGGCCGACCACCGAACACTATCAAATGCTCGGCAATTCGGGTGGGCAGGGCGTGGGCTATGGCGCGCCGGCCTCGGTCGGTGCCGCGCTGGCGAATCGCGATCTTGGCCGCTTCACGGTCAACTTCCAGCCTGACGGCGATTTATTGTATGCACCGGGTGTGTTGTGGACCGCCGCGCACCATAAAATTCCGCTGCTGATGGTGATGCACAACAACCGTGCCTACCATCAGGAAGTGATGCATCTGCAACGCATGGCGGCATTGCATGATCGCAGGCCCGATCAGGCCGGCATCGGCAATGACATAACGGATCCCAACATCGATTTCGCGAAGCTCGCGCAGGCGCACGGCGTGTGGGGCGAAGGACCAATTGCCGACCCGTCAAAACTGGCGGCGGCGTTGAAGCGTGCGGTGGCGGTGGTGAAGAGTGGCGCGCCGGCGCTGCTGGATGTGGTGTGTCAGGCGCGGTAGGAAATTGTGCACAGTGCAAGGCCGAAATCAATTTTAGGAAGCAACCGACATGGCGGCAGCGTCGCCAAATTAGCGGCGACGCCAATCATGTCGTCGTGGCGCAGTTTCTCGACGGCGGCTTTCATCGGCGGTGCCGCTTGACCGTTGCGTATGCCCGCTTGCAGTTCATAAAGTTGGCGAACCACATAAGTCGGTGAGCGCCCCGCGATCGGTGGTATCGCGTCGATACCACGCAATGTTGCGCCGTGACAGGTGGCGCAGGCGGGTGCTTTCGCAGGCACCTTTCCGGCCACGATGGCTTCGCCTTTTTTTGACGCTCCCATCGGGGACATAGGCCACGAAATTGGCGTGCGAATCGCGGCTGTCAAGTTGTTCCACATCCTCAGGCAACTCGATAATCCGCAGGCCAATCGCTTCGGTTTCATTCGATGCCGACTTCTCCATTTTCTTTCAGGCAATATCGTGAGTCTCGGGTAAAGCTCACGTCTAATTTGTCGCGTCGATTTACCGCGCATTGCCCCCATCTCCAACACTCCGCTGCAGTTCATCGATCTCATCGATCAGCTTGATGAATTTATTGCCGAAGGCCGTCATGCGGTATTCCACACGCGGCGGAACTTCGCCAAAACTTTCCTTGTCGAGAATGCCAAAACGCACCAACTTGACGAGCCGTTCATTGAGCACTTTGCCGCTGAGGCCATCGATGGCGTGTTCCATTTCGCCGGGGCGGCTCACGCCGTTACGCACAAGGCTCAGCACCGTCAGCGACCATTTGCAGCCGATGATGCTTTCAACCATTTGATGAACGCTGTCCATTTTTGCGAGAAATATTTTTCCGTTTGTGATCAACAAAATGTACCAAAAAGTACCCACCCCACGCATTTGTACCCGCTTGCCACCGCGCCCGCGTGGTCGTAGATTGCCTCCTGTTTTCCGACACAAATCTTATTCCAAAAGGAGTGCAACATGCGAACATTTCTCTCCAACGTGGCGACGATGGCTGCCTTTTTCACAATTGGTGCGACGAGTTTTGCGGCAGTGGCGGAATCAACACCGGTTCCATATCCGCAAGACTATCGCAACTGGCATCATGTCAAATCGATGGTCATCGGTCCCGGACACGGTCTCTATGATTCATTCGGCGGCATTCATCATCTCTATGCGAATAAATTGGCGGTGCAAGGCTACAAGAGCGGCAAATGGCCGGATGGCGCGGTCATCGTGTTCGATCTGCTCGACGCAAAAACGGCCGATAGCGCGATCACCGAAGGCAACCGCAAGGTCGTCGGCGTGATGCAGCGCGATGCACGAAAATACGCGACTACCGGTGGCTGGGGCTACGAAGGGTTCAAGGGCGACAGCAAGACCGAGCGCGCGGTCGGTCAGAATGCCGCGACTGCCTGCCACCAGTGCCACACTGCACAGAAGGATTCCACGTTTATATTCAGTAAACTTCGCCCATGATAAAAGCCACTGATGCCGTCGCGGCACCCCCGTTGGCGGTTTCACAATGGTTTAATTGTCCGCAGCCGATCACGCTCGAGGGATTGCGCGGCAAGGTGGTGCTTGTCCATGCGTTTCAAATGCTTTGCCCCGGCTGCGTCATGCAGGCGGGGCCGCAAGTGGCGCGCATCTGGCAATATTATCGCCAAGGGCCGCAGCATGATCAGGTTGCCGTGGTTGGCTTGCATACCGTGTTTGAGCACCACGATGTCATGACCCCGGCCGCACTTGCGGTCTATCTGTACGAATTCCGCGTACCGTTTCCGGTGGGCGTCGACAAGGTGGGAGTCGGCGAGCCAATTCCACAAACCATGCGCGCCTACCACATGCAGGGAACACCGACCACGCTGCTCATCGATGCGCAAGGGCGCTTGCGCAAGAGTCACTTTGGTGTTGAATCCGATCAAAATCTGATTGCCGATATTGAAACACTGATTGCGGAACGCGCGGCGCAATAATTGCGCGTCGCATTCGTCGGCGCTTGTCCGGACTACATATTCGCCAACAGCGGAATATCCTTCGCCTTCGGCCCCGCCTTGATCGTTGATAGCCACGCGTGAATATCGGCCATATCGGCATCACTCAAAAATTTCTGGTCGTAGCGTGGCATGTCCTGTCGCGGGCTGCGCATTTGTTTGGTCATGGCTTCTAGCGGCCACACGTTTGGGGCGATTGGCGGGCCGCTGGTGCGTTCGCCGCCGTTGCCTGCCGTTCCGTGGCAGGCATTGCACATGTTTTTTTGATAAAGCTTTTGGCCGCGCTCAACCGAACGCGTGCTCGCTTGTGCCCATGTCGTCAGTGGCATCACCAGCGCGGCGG
>JANOKK010000108.1:0-3719 GCA_031419255.1 Betaproteobacteria bacterium | reverse complement strand
GTATTGCGTGCGGTCGGGGAACAGCAACGCCATCTTTGACGAGTCGCCCGTGCGTACCAGATTAGACGGAAATAATTGCTGCTTGACCGTGGCCGCGCGCCAATCGATTTGCTGTGCCTCGCGGAATTCGCCTTTGCCTTCGAGGCTGACGATTTCGGCGGAGGGGGGGGCGGCAAGTACGTGTGCTGATGCCGCGATCAAGCTCAAGACAAATGCGCATAATTTCAAGCGATTGCTCCGGTCATTGTGTAGCGGACTCATGCGAAATCATAAGCCGAAATCCAACGCCGCTTTTTCAAAACCGCTGCCGCGTAATCGCCACCTGCCTGCCTCCCGGCAAGGCCAGGGTCGCATTCGCCGCGTCGGTAAACTGAATCGTCACCGGCCCCACATTCGCATTGCCGATGCTCGCTGGCTTGTACGGCCCCGTCATGGTCTGGCCATTGGCAATCTGCTGCCAGATACCTTGGAAACTCTGCGGCGCTGCCATCTGGCCCTGCGTCAGGTACCAGACCGGATCGCCATTCGCCTCATACATGTAACCGGCAATGAAGGCGTAATTCTTGATGAATTCGATGAAGTAGCCGCGACCACTCTCATCGGCATTCCACCACCAGCCGTTCTCCGGCACGAACGACGGCACTGGGCCAAAGTTGGGGCCGATGGAATCATCGAAACGTTGGATCGGAATCGAGCCGCCGGGCCAGATTAGGGTGCCATTGCGCGCATCAGTAAAGCTCAAGGTCATGGAGCCAATTGCGCTCGCGGTGGCCGGCTTGTACGGGCCAGTCAACGTTTGCCCGTTTGTCACGCGGTACAAAGGGGCATTGAAAAGCGAACCGTCGAGCGACACATCGCCCGGCGAGACCACCCAGGTGGCATGGCCGCTTTCTTCGTACAGATAGCCGGACATGAACAACTTGTTGCCGCGTACCTCGATGCCGAAACCGCGACCGGACTCCGCCGGGTTCCACCACCAGCCGGTTTGCGGGGCTTGTGGTTGGCAGGTTTGGGTGCCGGGTATGGAGACGACACTTTTATTGGTGCCGCCATTGATCATTGTCGTTGAACTTGTACCGTAGCCGACGTAGAACACGGAGCCGGAGAGCAGTGCGGTCGATACACCGTTGAGTACGCTGACCGACGCACCTTGGCTGCTGAGCACGCCCGTCAGATAGGCCTGCAATGTCCCCGCCGTCACGGCCGTCAATTGGCCCGAGGCAGTGAGTTGTGCGAGTACGCAGGACAATGGTGCCGTGGTTGACGACGTCACTCCGCTACTCCGCGCCAACGGCCCCTTGTGACTCTTGATCGTATCGGCGTTGACGTTGAGCACTTTGCTTGCGGGTGCGAGCGCAAACACATAGACGCTTCCCGAACTACCTACATCGGCCGCGCGATATTTAATGCTGGCGGTAAGATCGTTGGCTGCGCTGGAAACGACCGCGAGAAACACCGGAATCTTTTCAGCGGGAATCGTTTTGGCGATCGCGGGATTGAGATCGAGGTACCAGTTGTTGGCGGCGACGCTGCCCGCCCCATCCTCACGCAGTACTACCACCGGCACGGATCGATCGGCCAGGGTGCCATCGCCAAGTTGTCCAAAATTGCTTTGCCCCCATGACCAGACCGTACCGTCACCCTTGAGGGCGAGTGAGTGCGACGATGCGGATATGGCAACGATGCCTGCCAGGCCGTTAACCTGAACAGGAAGCAATCGGTCTGAATCTGTGCCGTCCCCCAACTGATAGCCGTAGTTGCCGCCCCAGGCCCAAACCGTGCCGTCGCCCTTTAATGCAAGGGTGTGAACATTGCCGGCCGAAATCGCGGTCACGCCGGTCAAGCCGCCGACGGGTACCGGTCGCAGCCGATCGGTGAGTGTCCCGTCGCCGAGTTGGCCGGAATAATTGGCACCCCAAGTCCAGACACTGCCGTCATTCTTCAACGCAACCGTGTGATCGCTGCCACCGGAAATGGCGCGGACACTGGTTAGTCCACTCACCGGGGTCGGTGTCGAACGGCCGGCATATCCCACGGTGCGTGTTCCATCGCCCAATTGGCCCGAATCATTGTGTCCCCAAGTCCAAACGCTGCCATCGCTTTTCAATGCGACTGAGTGAGTAGCGCCTGCCGCAATCGCAATTGCGCCGGTCAATCCGTTTACCGGGGCGGGAATCTTTTCATCAGCACTGCCGCGATCACCCAACTGGCTGGAGAAGTTGTCTCCCCACGATAGAACGCTACCGTCGCTCTTTCGCACTAGTGTGAACAGCCCACCTGCGGAAATCTCGACCACCCCGCTCGTCGCACTCAGACCGCTTACCGCAACCGGCGTCGATCGATTGACATACGCGGTGCCATCGCCGATTTGCCCGGCGCGGTTGTCGCCCCAGGCCAACACACTGCCATCCGCTCTCAGCGCAACCGTGTGCGCGACGCCGGCAGAAATCTTGCTGATGTCGCTCAGTGCGACCGCGATTGGCGTTGAGCGAATCAGGCGCGTCGCATTGCCGAGTTGGCCGCTGGCGTTATCCCCCCAGGCGAGCACGCTGCCGTCGGTTTTCAACGCAACGGTGTGCAGATCACCGACGGCCACATCACGGATATTGGCGATGCCGTTCACTGGCGCTGGGGCGTTGCGTTTTTGATCGGTTCCGTCGCCGAGCTGCCCATAGTCGTTGTTTCCCCACGCGACAAGGGTGCCGCCTGCAATGAGCACAACGTTGTGCAGGAACCCGGCAGAGATCCGGCTCGCCCCTGCCAGCCCGACAAGCGATACCGGCACCAGTCGATCATCATAGGTGTTGTCGCCGATCTCCGCGTAGCCGTTACTTCCCCAACCCCAGACGCTGCCATCGCTTTTTACCGCGTAGGAGTGGCCCATTCCCGCCGCAATCTGGACCACCCCCGTCAAACCGGTGACAAGCACGGGTGTCAGTCGATCAACAGTCGAACCATCGCCCACCGGTGCTGCACCCCACGCCCACACACTGCCGTCGGTCTTCCGCGCGAGGCTGTGTTCGCTGCCGGCAGCAATTTCCGCGACGCCACTCAAGCCGCTGACAGGCAGCACGGCAGCCCTGCCGGTAAACAGTGCGGTGGTGGTGCCATCGCCGAGTTGGCCATGGTCATTGTTACCCCACGCCAATACGCTGCCGTCAGACTTTCGTGCCAGCGTATGGGCGCGGCCGAGTGCTAAATCGGTCACGTTGTCCAGGCCGCTGATTCGCACTGGCGTCAAGCGATTGTCAACGCCGCCATCGCCCAACTGGCTGGCGCTGTTGGCACCCCAGGCCCAGAAGCTGCCATCGCGTTTACGCGCAAAGTTGTGCGACCCGCGCGCCCATATTTTTTCAATGTCGGTCAGTCCCGTAACCGCAGCGGGATTTGAGCGATTGGTGGTCGAACCATCGCCGAGCTGGCCGTCGGTGTTGTCGCCCCACGATAGGACCGTGCCGTCGGCTTTTAGTGCGATGACGTGCGAAAAACCCGACGCGATGGCGGTGATGCCGGTCGCACCGGTGACCACGGTTGGCGTGGCCGACGCCAACGAACGCGCGACGCCAAGCTGGCCCGAGGCGTCATTGCCCCAGTTGCGAACGGTGCCATCTGCGGTGAGGGCAACACTGTGGCTGCTGCCGGCACTGATGGCAGGGGTGGCCGCAATGGCAATGGGCGAAAAATCAACCAGCGAAGCCGCCAAACAAAATAACGCTGTA
>JANOKK010000107.1:0-1536 GCA_031419255.1 Betaproteobacteria bacterium | reverse complement strand
GCAACACGCTGCTCCTCGTCCCAGTCATCCGCGTTGGCGGGGATGAGCACCACCGGGTACACGACGCCCCACGTCACCGGCACATCGGTCGCGCCGCTTTGAAGCAGCACCACCGGTCGCTCGAACGACTCGGCTCCGAACTCGTCGCGAAAGACCTCGCACACCGGCTCGAACTCGATCCCGTCCTGCTTGCGCGCATGCAATTCGCCGCGAACATTTCGTTTCACATTTTGTTCCCGACAATTACGATTTCGCTGACCTGGATATTGTTGTACTTCAAGCTGCGGTTCAACGCCACGGGCGATGCGAAATGGATGGACGCCTACAAATTCTGGGTGAAAGTATTCGCCTTGACGTTTGCGCTCGGCGTGGTCAGCGGCGTGACGATGAGTTTCCAGTTCGGCACCAATTGGCCGGGCTACATGGAAAAAGTCGGCAACATCGCGGGGCCGTTGCTCGCCTATGAAGTATTGACGGCGTTTTTTCTCGAAGCGACCTTTCTCGCCATCATGCTGTTCGGCATGAATCGCGTTTCCAACCGCATGCACACCATCGCCACGTTGCTGGTCGCTGGCGGCACGACCTTGTCGGCGTTCTGGATTCTCGCGCTGAATTCGTGGATGCAGACGCCGACAGGATTCGAGATGATCGACGGCAAAGCGCATGTTGTTAGTTGGCTCGAAGTAATTTTCAACCCTTCGTTTCCGTATCGCTTCGTCCACATGATGCTTGCCTGCGGGCTGACCTCGGCTTTTCTTGTGTCCGGCATTTCCGCGTACCGATGGTGGCGCGGAGACCGTGTACCCGCCGTGGCTGCCGCGATGAAAACCGGGATCTATCTGGCGGCGGTATTGATCCCGCTGCAAATTCTCGCCGGCGATTTACACGGGCTCAATACCTTGAAGCATCAACCCGCCAAAATCGCCGCGATGGAAGGCGTGTGGGAAACCGAGCGCGGCGCACCGGTGCTGCTGTTTGCAATTCCCGATGAAAAAACTCGCAGCAATCATTTCGCGATTGGCATTCCGAAAGTGGCAAGTTATATCCTCACGCATGATCCGGACGGTGAAATCAAAGGGCTCAACGAATTCAAGGGTAAGCATCCGCCGGTATTCGCGGTGTTCTGGGCCTTTCGCGTGATGGTCGGCGTGGGCTTGCTGATGCTGGCGGTGTCATGGCTGTGCGCATGGCAATTATTGCGCCATCGCGAACTCGCGTCGCCGATGGTTAAAGCGTTGATCGCGATGACCTTCGCCGGCTGGGTGGCCACACTCGCCGGATGGTGGGTGACGGAAATTGGGCGCCAGCCATATCTGGTTTACGGCGTGCTCACCACCGCAGAAGCGGCATCGAAAGTGCCCGCAGGCATGATCGCCGCCACGTTTGCAATGTATATGTTGCTGTATGTTTTTTTGATCGTCGCGTATGTGTCGGTGGTGTTTCATTTGGCGCGGCGGGCGGGGGCACATTGAGCGACGTAAATTTCTTGACGGCGCAAAAATTGCCACCGTCGTCCTCGCGAAGGCGGGGACCCAG
>JANOKK010000106.1:0-1840 GCA_031419255.1 Betaproteobacteria bacterium | reverse complement strand
CACCGCGGGTGGATTGCAATCGCTGCCGAAGCTCACTTTTCCGGGTGGCGTGTTGATTGGCGACGACGCCGGATTTCTCAATGCGTCCCGCATCAAAGGCAGCCACGCCGCAATCAAGAGCGGCATGCTCGCGGCGGATGCAGCGGTGGGCGCATTGAAGGCAGGACGCACGCATGACGAGCTCGCCGAATTTCCGGCGAGCTTCGAGAACAGTTGGCTGCGAGAAGAATTGCACAAAGCGCGCAACTTCAAACCGTGGATGTCCAAGGGACTTTATACCGGCACGTTGATGGTCGGCATCGATCAAGTGGTGTTCGGCGGCAAGGCGCCGTGGACGCTGCATCACCAACACGCGGATCATGAAACCCTGCAACCCATGACCGAGGCAACGCCGATTGCGTATCCGAAACCCGATGGCGTGCTGACATTCGACCGACTTTCCTCAGTATTTATTTCCAGCACCAATCATGAAGAAGACCAACCCGCGCACCTCACATTGAAAGACGTCAGTGTCCCGGTAAACATCAATCTGGCGCGGTATGATGGGCCGGAGCAACGCTACTGTCCGGCGGGCGTTTATGAATTTGTCGATGCAACGGTTGGCGGCAGAAAATTGCAAATCAACGCGCAGAATTGCGTACATTGCAAGACCTGCGATATCAAGGATCCGACGCAGAATATCAAGTGGGTAGTGCCCGAGGGCGGCGGCGGGCCGAATTATCCCAATATGTAATTCCACTTCCATTTCAACGGTGCAATGTCATCCTGAGCGAAGCGAAGGATTTCGCGATTACAAGATCCTTCGCTTCGCTCAGGAAGACAGTACTAATGATTGAGAAATGGAATAATTGCAAGTTCGCGTTGGACTTATCCTTCACCATTACGCGACAACTTATTTGAAAGCGAGGTGCGTCATGAAACCCGTCTCGGAACTGTTCAAGAATCGCCCCAACACGCTATGGAGTCTCGGCCCCGACGACAGCGTCTTTGAGGCCATCAAGATCCTCGCCGAAAAAGGTGTGGGCGCGCTGATGGTGATGGAAAAAGGCAAGCTCGTCGGCATACTTTCAGAACGCGATTACACGCGAAAAATCGCACTGCTCGGCAAGAATTCCAAAGAGACCACGGTGCGCGACATCATGACCGCGAACGTTTTGGTCGTCACCCCGCAAACCCGCACCCGGCAATGCATGGCGATCATGAGTGAAAAAAATATCCGCCATCTGCCGGTGGTCGATGGCACCACCGTCGTCGGCATGCTGTCGATTCGCGACCTGATGAACGACATCATCGCTGATCACGAATTCACGATTTCGCAGCTTGAGAGTTATATCAAGGGTTAGGTTTGGCCAACTCAATTGTTCGCTGCCCCTGGTGTGAAAACTCGTCCCTCGGCAAGCTTTATCTCGATTACCACGACCAAGAATGGGGTGTGCCGGTACATGATGAGCACACGCTGTTCGAGTTCCTGATACTCGAAGGCGCGCAGGCTGGCCTATCGTGGTCAACCATCCTCGCCAAGCGCGAAAACTACCGTAAGGCGCTTGCCAATTTCGATCCCGTGAAAGTGGCAAAGTTTACGGATGCCAAATTGGCCGTGCTACTGCAAGATCCCGGCATCGTGCGCAATCGATTGAAAGTCGCAAGCGCTGTCATCAACGCGCGCGCGTTTCTCGCGGTGCAAAAAGAATTCGGCAGTTTTGATGCCTACATCTGGGCATTTGTCGGCAGCAAACCCATCATCAATCACTGGACGGCAATGACCGGCGTACCGGCTAAGACGCCCGAGTCGGATGCCATGAGCAACGACCTCAAACGGCGCGGATTCAAGTTTGTCGGC
>JANOKK010000105.1:0-9180 GCA_031419255.1 Betaproteobacteria bacterium | reverse complement strand
GGACGGCGCACCGCTGCCGCCAACATTGACCTCAATTTTGGCCGCCAACAATGCGGCAATTGTTTCATTCAATAGTCCACCGTTTGCGATCGCACTGTTCAGTTATACCGCGACATGCGCAGCAATCGGAAATGCAACGGTTATGGCAACTGGCGCAATGTCGCCCATTGCGGTGACAGGTTTAGTCAATGGTACTACCTACTCGTGCAGCGCTACCTACGGTACAAGCATTGCGTCGAATGTAATGACCGTCACGCCGGCATTACAGATCGCTTTAGCCACACTCAAATCCCGCAAAACCCACGGCGGCAACACCGATTTCGATCTGACATTAATTCCCAATACGCCCAACACCATGCCCATCGAGCCGCGCTCCATCGGCAGCGGCCACAAACTGTTGTTCGAATTCAATCAACCCGTGACATCGCCCATCTCGGTGACAGCAAAAGACGCGAACAACAACACGCTGCCGAATGTCATCCACAGCACCGCCGGAAATATCGTCACCGTGATCTTGCCCGGCCTTGCAGACAATCAACGCGTCTCAATCACGCTCGTCGGCATCAACGGCAATGCCGGATTGAGCGTCACGCAAGAGGTCGGCTTCCTCGTTGGCGACGTCAATGGTTCCGGCACTGTCACCGGCGCCGACATCATGGCGCTCAAGGCGCGCGCGAGTGCGACGCTCAATCAGAACAATTTTCGCTTTGATCTTAATTTGAGCGGCAGGATCGATGGCGCGGATGTGTCCGCGGCCAAGGCGCGTTCGGCGACGAAGTTGCCCTGAGCAATCTTTCCTCGTGCGAATTATTCGCATCGCGCGCTAACAATCAATACCGTTCACCCTGAGCCTGTCGAAGGGCCGGGTGCGCCAAGCCCTTCGACAGGCTCAGGGCGAACGGGAAATTGTTGGACAGAGCCCTTTGAATTCGCGATGCCGAAATTCCATTGAGTTGGGAGGAACGCAAGAGCGATTCCCCCAAATTCAAGCCCAATCGCCAACAAGCCCTGCAACCCCCATCCGCATAATTCAGGCATTCGCCAGCGAGGCCTGCTATGGGATAATCTCCCTCCCGCTCACACGCTTGAGGGCATCGAGCCGCGCATAGACCGCGTTCCGCCCGCCGGCTCAATTCTTTGGAGAACTTGGTATGCACGCCCAAGCCAAACCCGTTCATTTGAACGACGCCCCCACCCGCCACGCAAAATTGTTGGCTTGGGTGGAAGAAGTTGCCGCGCTGACCAAACCGGCACGTATTTACTGGTGCGATGGCTCCGACGAAGAATACAACCGCCTGTGCGCGGAATTGGTCGCGGCCGGCACGTTTAAAAAGCTCAACGAAACACTGCGTCCCAATTCCTATTTGGCGTTGTCGAATCCATCCGACGTGGCGCGCGTGGAAGATCGCACCTTCATCTGTTCGGAAAAACAAATCGACGCCGGCCCAACAAATAATTGGGTGGCACCCGCTGAAATGAAGGCCACGCTGCGCGGTCTATTCGACGGCTGCATGCAGGGCCGCACGATGTATGTCGTGCCGTTCAGCATGGGCCCATTGGGATCGCACATTGCGCATATCGGCATCGAGATTTCCGATTCACCGTACGTCGCGGTCAACATGAAATTGATGACGCGCATGGGCCGCAAAGTGCTCGATGTACTCGGTACCGACGGCGCATTTGTACCGGCGCTGCATTCGGTCGGTGCGCCGCTGGCGGCAGGCGAAAAGGATGTCGCGTGGCCGTGCAACAAGGATCACAAATACATCGTGCATTTTCCCGAGACGCATGAAATATGGTCGTTCGGTTCCGGCTACGGCGGCAACGCGCTGCTCGGAAAAAAGTGTTTCGCCTTGCGCATTGCATCCGTCATGGGCAAACAGCAAGGCTGGCTCGCGGAACACATGCTGATCCTCGGCGTGAAAACCCCTTCCGGCAAAAAATACTATGTGACAGCGGCATTCCCATCGGCATGTGGCAAAACCAATTTCGCCATGCTGATTCCGCCCGCGTCATTCACGCAACAAGGTTGGGAAGTGACCACGGTTGGCGACGATATCGCGTGGATCAAGCCCGGCAAAGATGGCCGGATGTACGCGATCAATCCGGAAGCGGGATTTTTTGGCGTCGCACCCGGCACCTCGTATGAAACCAATCCCAACTGTATGGAGACAGTGAAAGCCGACACCATTTTTACCAACGTGGCTCTCACGCCCGAAGGCGATGTGTGGTGGGAGGGCATGACCAAACAGCCGCCGCCGCGCCTGACCGATTGGCAAGGCAATGCATGGACGCCCGATTGCGGTCGCGTCGCCGCACATGCGAATTCGCGCTTCACCGTGGCCGCCACCCGCTGCCCTTCGCTCGATAGCGAATGGGACAACCCGGCCGGCGTGCCGATTTCGGCAATGATTTTTGGTGGCAGGCGCTCATCCACGGTGCCGCTGGTGACCGAGGCGAAAAGCTGGAACGAAGGCGTTTATATGGCCGCGATGCTCGGCTCTGAAACCACTGCTGCCATCACCGGACAAGTCGGCGTGGTGCGCCGCGATCCCTTCGCAATGATTGCGTTTTGCGGCTACAACATGGCGGATTATTTCGGCCACTGGATCGGCCTCGGCGCGAGTAATTCCGCCGGTGCGCCAAAACTGTATTGCGTCAATTGGTTTCGCAAAAATGCGCAGGGCAAGTTTGTCTGGCCCGGTTTCGGCGACAACATGCGCGTGCTGAAATGGATCATCGAGCGCGTCGAAGGCACCGCCGCCGCGAGCGACACCGCACTCGGCAATATTCCCGACTACCGTCAACTGGATTGGACGGGGTTGAATTTTTCGGCGGAAACCTATGCGTCGATCAGCGCCGTGGATCAGGCGGAATGGCGGCAGGAACTAAAATTGCACGACGAATTGCTCGCGAAATTGGCGCATGGATTGCCGGTTGCGTTGACGGAGCGGCGGGCGGCGTTGGCGGACGTGTTGGGTTAAGGCAGAGGCCGCGAAAAGTTACAACGATATTCCATAAATTCGTCGTTCCCGCGCAGGCGGGAAACCAGTGACTTTCGCCGAACGACGCTTGATTCCCGCCTGCGCGGGAACGACGAATTCCAGTGTGACGCCTTGCCATTTGTAGATTCGCGTGCCTTGGTCGGCCAATTAAATTAATTGCGTTCGTGCCGAGTTTGCCGAAGGATCCAAACCCGCCTACTCTGGATGCCCATTCAAACCCAGAAAGCAACGAGTCATCCTGAGCAACGCGAAGGATCTCGTTGCATAAACGAGGGCCTTCACTTCGCTCAGGATGACAGCAATAATTTGCTCGCGCATTGGCCGGCGAACGGCGGACAATCATGCCGTTTATTTCGCCGGCTTGTCGGTGACTGCAGACGCTGGTGGCGCAGGTGTCGATGGTTGTTGAGGCGCGACTGGCCGCTTGACCGATGCGTCGCAGGTACCTTGCATTCTGCGCATGGTTCGCGTCACCGCGATGCCCCCTTTGTCCGGCAAGTTGACGACCACCATGCTGCCAAAGCTGCCATCGGCTTCACGGCGCGTCGCGATTTCGGCGGTGATGCCATCTCGGCAGGTGTACTTCGTTTGTTGGCGGTTAGGTTCGGTGCGCTTATCGGATAGCCAGCATTTGCTCGACAATTCCTCGGGCAATTCCGCATTCGCGACGCTATCGAGGCCAACAGTTCCGCGCGGATAGCACACGGCGAATTGCTGATTGTCGCGTTTTGCGGGATCGCCCAGACGCGAACCCGAAGACTCCTGCGTCGTCGACACGGACCAAAGTTCACCCGGAACCCGCGCGCGCGGTGCGGGCTCCTGGCTTTTGGATGGTTGCGCGTGGCATGTGCCGCCCGCCGACCAGAGCGCCGCCAACAGAAAAAACGCCTGCCGACTCATGCGGGGAAAATCGTTGAATCGAACGGGGAATAGGTCATTTCTTCTCGCAAGTTTCCGCAATGCGTTTGCCTTCGGTTTGCATCTTCATGTTGCCGCGCGGCGAATTCATCGCCATATCCATTTTGTAGGCATCTTTGCCGTTGTGCGACATGCTGCCTTCGCCGGTGGTGCCGTCTGTGCATTTCATTTTCCAGGATGCGGTGTTGCCCGACATTTTCATTTCGGTCTGCTCGCATTTGCGTTCGCCGCGTTCGCCTGGCGGGGCCTGATCATTCCATTTTTTCTCGCCGGCTTTCACGCACTGGGTGATCGTGCGGCTACCCATTTTCTCGGCCATCTCGGGCGGCATGCCGGGGATATCCATCTTCATGCGCAATTCCCACAATCCGGGAGGCATTTCTTTCATTTGCGCCTCAACGCCGAAGGACAGCAACGCAGCCGACATGGCGAGCAATGTTTGAATTCGTTTCATGGCGATCTCCTTGAAAAAAGTGAAACTATCCTACCCCGATTTTAGTGACATGCAAAATTGCTATCCGGATACCACCGGGGCATATGCGCGGAACCCCGCCTCCGCCAGCTTGCGGATGATTTCTTCCACGTGTCCCGCGTTGCGGGTCTTGAGCACAAACACCACCTCGGCCGATTGCACCGGCAAATTGGTGAAGGCGCGCTGGTGATGCACTTCCTCAACGTTCGCGTTGCACCCGGCAATGACACCGGTGATCTTCGCGAGCGCACCCGGCAAATCGCGCAACTCCACCGTCAGACGCGACAAACGTCCGGCGCGCACCATACCGCGCTGAATGATTTCGGCCAGCATCAATGGGTCGATGTTGCCGCCGCACAGTACCAATCCCACCTGCTTGCCGGCGAAGCGTTCGCGGTTCTTGAGCAGCGCCGCCAGCGACGCCGCACCCGCGCCTTCTACCACTGTCTTTTCAATTTCCAACAACATCACGATCGCTTCTTCGATAGCGCCTTCATCGACCAGCAAAATTTCCGAGACCAATTTTTCCACGATTGCGCGGGTGAGTTTGCCGGGCTCTTTCACGGCGATGCCTTCGGCGATGGTCGATTGCCCGAATTGCGCCGTCTCGCCCTTGATGGCTGCGCGCATCGAGGGAAAGCGTGTGGTCTCGACGCCGACGATGTCGATGTCCGGCTTCAACGTTTTCGCGGCGGTCGCGATGCCGCTGATCAATCCGCCACCGCCGATAGCGATACACAGCGTATCGATTTCCGGATGCGCTTCCAACATTTCAAGCGCAATCGTGCCTTGGCCGGCGATGACTTTCGCGTCGTCGTACGGGTGTACGAAAACCAGCTTCTGCATCTCAGCCATCGACAACGCCTGCGCCTTGGCCTCATCGAAATTTTCGCCGTGCAGTACCACGGTGGCACCGTGCCGCTGGGTCATTTCCACTTTCACGTTCGGCGTGAATTTCGGCATCACGATGATGCTGGGAATGCCTAAGCGCGTGGCGTGATGCGCAACCCCTTGCGCGTGATTGCCCGCCGATGCGGCGATCACGCCGCGTTTTCGTTCTTCCGCACTCAATGAGGCGAGCTTGTTGAGCGCGCCGCGCTCCTTGAAGCTTGCGGTGAATTGGTGGTTCTCGAATTTCAAATACACCGTTGCACCAGTGATCTCGGAGAGCGTGCGCGAGTGCAGGCAGGGTGTTGCGGCGATGTGGCCTTTGAGGACGTCGCGGGCGGCATGGATGTCGTGCAATGTGATGTTGGACATGGTTGATTTGTGTTGGCGATTTGTTTTGCAATTCGTTCAGGAATATTCTTGTCGGCCGTAAATCCCTCCGCCTTGCAGGCCGCGTATTCCGCTGCATCGGAATACCGTTCCGCAGGCGAGTGGCACGCCACTCGAAACCCCTGCTCCACCCCTCCCTTTAAAAAGGAAGGAGTTTTACTTCAAAAACTGATAATCAACCTCCGGCTTCTTCCCCGACATCAAATCCGCCAGCGCGCGACCGGAGCCGCATCCTTCCGTCCACCCCAGCGTGCCATGACCGGTATTCAAAAACAAATTCGACATTTTCGTGCGTCCAATCAACGGGCAATTCGATGGCGTCGCGGGCCGCAATCCTGTCCAGTAAACCGGATGGTCGTAGTCCGCTGCACCGGGAAATAATTCGCGCGCGCGCTTCACCAGTGCCTCGGTGCGAATCAATGAAAGACTGGTGCTGTAACCATCCAACTCGGCCGTGCCGGCAATGCGCATGCGGTTGCCGATCCGCGAAAACACAATTTTCATCGCCTCGTCCGTCAGGCTCACGGACGGCGCACCACTGAAGCCTTCGGTGGAAATCGTCGCCGAATAGCCCTTTGCCGGATAAACAGGAATGGTAATGCCGATCGGTTTCAACATGAGGTAACTGTAGCTTCCCATCGCGCAGACATAGGCGTCGGCGGTCACGGTTTCGGTGTGGCCGGTGGAATGCCGCAGCCGCGCGCCGCTGACTTTCCCGTCATCGACTTCGATTGCCTCGATCATCGCGCCGTACTTGAACGCAACACCTTTCGCGCGGCAAAGCTCGGCCAATTCTTGCGTGAAGACATGTGCGTCGCCAGATTCATCGGTGGGTGCGAATGTGGCACCTGCCAAGCGGTCGCGAATGTGATTCAACGCGGGCTCGATTGCAATCGCCTCATCGGCCGTTTTCACTTCGCGTTCGATGCCGTATTGCTGCAACAGTTTCGACGCCTCTTGCGCGGCGAGAAAATCACCGTTGTCGGTGTAGAACTGCAAGATGCCTTTGGTAAGTTGATCGTATTGAATGCCGGTCTCGCGGCGCAATTCCTGAATCGATTCGCGGCTGTACAACCCCAAATTCACCATCTCGCGGATGTTATGGCGAAAGCGCCAAGGCAGGCACTCGATCAAAAACCGCATGCCCCACGAGAGTTGATGCCATTCCAGTTTCGGGCGAAACAACAGCGGCGCGTCGTCCTTCAAGAGCCACTTCATCACCTTGAACGGCGCACCCGGTGCAGCCCACGGTTCGGATTGCGAGACCGATATTTGCGCGCCGTTGGCGAAACTGGTTTCCAACCCCGCGCCGGGCTGCCGATCGATCACCGTCACCTCGTGGCCGAGCTTGGCGAGATACCATGCACTGGAGACGCCGATCACGCCGGCACCCATGACAATCACTTTCATGCGTTACTCCGCGAATTATTTTTGGCCAAGTCCTTCGACAGGCTCAGAGCCTGCCCCGTACTTGATACGGGGACGAACGGTAACTATTGAATCCGCTCGTGGTGAGCTTGTCGAACCACACTCAAAATAGACTCGATCAGGCCATCCTTTATTGAATTGATTGGATCATCAAGAACCACAAGGCACCAAAGCGCGCGCAAAACGGGATTGCGATACCATGGTCGGCACATCTGAAACATACTGAAAATATGGCACCCATGATAGCCCAACCGCGAAACGAAAATCATGCGTAAACCCCTCGCCGAAATCGTTGCCAACGCCTGCACGTTCGATCCCGCCGATAGCTTGTTGCCATTCACGGTCGACGGCGTGCTGGCCGGATGGATGAAGCGATCCTTCGCCGAGCGGCTGGAAAATTGGCCCGAATATTTCACGGTGCGCCCGCGCGGCGTCGGCATGCTCGGACATTTTGAAACGCCCGAACACCGCAGCGCTGCTATCGCCGAAGTGGTCGAGTCGCTTGCCGCCGAAACGGTCATCGACGGCTGGCGCGGCGAATTGGTCACGGCATGCGAAACGTTTTATTCGCCACCGCTTTTTCACATTGAGCGCGCCGCGACGAGACACTTCGGCCTCACCGTTTACGCGTCGCATTTGAACGGCATCACCACCAGGAATGGCGTGCCGCATATGTGGATCGCGCGCCGTGCGGAGGAGAAAGCGATCGACCCCGGCAAACTCGACAACCTCGCGGCCGGCCGCATATCGCGCGGGTTGACGCCGTTCGAGACGCTGGTGAAAGAAAGTTGGGAAGAGGCCGGCATTAAAAGTGAACTCGCGCGCACCGCGAAAACTACCGGCGCGGTGCGCTGCAAACGCGCGGTGGACGAAGGCCTGCACAACGAAATTATTTTCGTGCACGACATCGAATTACCGGAAAGTTTTTTGCCCGCCAATCAGGATGGCGAGGTCGCGGAATTTACCTGCATGCCGATTGTTGAATTGCTGCGGCGGCTGGAAAATTCACCCGGCGATTTCACGGTCGATGCGGCGCTGGTCGCACTCGATTGCCTGATTCGGCGCGGGGTGGTGGGATCAGATCGCGAGGATTATCTTGATTTTATTCATGCGTTGCGGCCGTAGGGATAGCCAAGGGTACTTCTATTTACCGCTGTCGTACCGGCGAACAAACGCAAGGGTTGCGCCGGGCCGGTACCCAATTTTTGTAACCTGTTGAGTTGCGATGAAAATTGGGCCAAGCCACTACATTGGCTTGGCGTTCAGCGGGCGCAGCGCATGCGCTGCGAATTCCCCGCCTCACCCCCGGAACAAGTCCGGGGAGACAAGCAATGGCGTAGATAGAAGTACCCCCCGTGCCAAACACAAGCATTGGCGAGGCTTTCGGAGCAATTTCGCCGGAAACGGTGCGCCGATGCTGGAGTTTGCGTCCCGCATTGCACCTATGGCGAATGTCTTCATCCGAACGGCTGCCCCTGCGCGCGCCTTTGCGGCTCCTGAACCGGATGCGACTATACTAACCTTATTGACAACTTAGTATAACTTTGCGATCATGTGGTTATACTAACTTCTAGTCGCCACTAGTACAACCATGTCAGATCAATCGCTCGCCGCCTATTCGGAGCTTTCGGCCACGGCGCAGGCCGCCTATGCGCAGTTGCTGGAATCCGCACTTGTCGTGGAGCACCACCGCAGCGTCGCCGATTTACCAGGATCGTTCTCCACCAAAAACGTCAAAGGGCGGCAATACTGGTATTACCAGTACACCGAACCGTCAGGGCGATTGCGTCAGCTTTATGTGGGACCGGACAACGAATCGGTTCGCCAACTCATCGCGCGCAAATCGTCAAAGCCAGTGACCGACACTCTGCAACCGATGGCGCGCTCCGCCATCGCGCTCGGCTGCGCAAGCCTGCTGCCGCGCCACTATCAGGTCATCCGGAGACTTGCCGATTATGGGTTCTTTCACGCCGGCGGCGTGCTTATCGGCACGCATGCGTTCCTGGCTTACGCGAACATGCTTGGCGTGAATTGGGGAACGGCGGCGCGAACGCAGGACATTGACTTCGCGCACCCGGG
>JANOKK010000104.1:0-1024 GCA_031419255.1 Betaproteobacteria bacterium | reverse complement strand
GCAATTCGATCAGCGGCAATTTCACGCCGGCCGGTGGACTGGCGTGTAACTTGGCAAGTTCTGCTTCCAGCAGATTGCGGCACGCATGGTATTCGTCGCGCAGATAGATGTAGATCGCGTCGATGCCAACAATCTTCGCTGCAATCAACATGCCTTCAAGAAAGCGATGCGGATCGCGTTCCAGGTAGAAACGATCTTTGAATGTCCCCGGCTCTCCCTCGTCAATATTCACCGCCATCAAACGTGGCGCGGCTTCCGCTTTCACGATGCGCCATTTGCGCCCGGTCGGGAATCCGGCACCGCCCAGGCCACGCAAACCGGAGTGCTCCATTTCGGTGATTACGTTTTCCGCATTGCGCTTCCCGGCGATGACATCGCGGTATGTCTGGTAGCCACCGTCCGCCTGATACTGTGCATAGTCCGCAAATTTGACATCGATCCCCGGAACGCCGCGTGTTTGCTGGTTCTTCACGGCATTGGCAACGCGTTCAACGGTTGCACCACCGAACGCATTGTGTCCCACGCAGACAGCGGGCGCCTCTGAACAACGACCGATACAGGGCGCTGCAATCACGCGAACGTCTTTGCCCATAATGCCCGGCAACTTCTTTAGCAGCGTGTCGGCACCGGCCATCGCGCAGGAGAGTGTTTCGCAAACGCGCACCGTCAACGCAGCGGGCGACACTTCGCCTTCCTTGATCACGTCGAAATGGTGATAAAACGTTGCGACCTCATAAACTTCGGTCTGCGCGAGTTTCATGGTTTCGGCCAACGCCGTCATATGCGCGGCGGACAGCGCGCCGTACTTGTCCTGAACAAGATGCAGGAATTCGATCAGCAAATCGCGCCGCACCTCGCTGCCAGACAGCAACGCAGCGATTTCCGCGCGCGCCTGCGGATCGACCTGGCGGCCCTTGGGAGTGTTGCGCGCCTTCATCTTGCTGCGGATTTCGGCGAGGGGAATAGCGATAGTAACGCGGTCGTTCATCGAGGGAATCTCCAGAAGCGCAGGAATGCTGGGTCG
>JANOKK010000103.1:0-1139 GCA_031419255.1 Betaproteobacteria bacterium | reverse complement strand
GTTTCCCCCCCGCGCCCCCCACCAACAGTCCCCCGTAATACGCGCCGCGGATCCCGTTAATTTGGCGCAACGGCCTAACCCCCCCCCTTAACACGCTGCGCTTCTTCCGGGCTACTTGAGGAGACACCGATTTATTCCCTCGCGGGGAATTAATCGGTGTCTCCTTAACGTCCGGCGTTAGCGTTCGGCTTAAGTCAATGCCATTCGGCGATCAACCGATTATTCGCCACGCTCGGGATGTCTGAACTCTGGAGAACCGGCGTCGTACACCGCAAGCACCTGCACACCATGTCTGGCATTTTGTAATTGAATGGCGCGGCGATTGGCGGTTTACCCGATGTTGTGCCTTAAAATTGATTTTCATTCGACGTGGAAATTGAAAATGAACGACATGGCACTGCAACCCGCTGCGACGGTAAAGATTATTGAAAAACTGGCGGATCTCATCAATCAGCAACGCGACGCAATACTTGCGCGTTGGCGAAAACAAGTACGCGAGCTCCCGTCGGCGCGACAGCTTGACGTGCCGTCACTGAACGATCATATGCCGTTGCTGCTGGTTGAATTGGCCTTGGTACTAAAGTCAAAAACGGATCAGACCATCCCGGAGGCGTTAAGCGACGGCAGTGCGCCCGCACATGGTTTGCAACGTGCGAGCGAAGACTTTGATATTCAGGAAGTCGTTGCCGAATACAACATTCTTCGCGGCTGCATTCACGATCTCGCCGACGACAACGGCTTGATTCTGCAAGGCGCGCCTTTCCATATCATCAATGGTGTTTTCGATCAGGCAATCGGCATGGCGCTGCAGACCTACGCCGCCGCAAAAGCGCTTGAGGTGCAACGTCGCCGGGAAGAGTATCTTGCCTTTGTTGCACACGATCTGCGCACGCCGTTGAGTGCGATTTCGATGGCAGGACGAGTGTTGGAGATGAAACTGCCGGATCAAAGCGTCAACGCCGACACGGCCCGCATGTTCAAGGCGCTGCGCCGAAATGTGCAGCATCTGGAAAAGCTGGTCGCCAAGGTGCTTGAAGAAAATACCCATCTCCAGACGGAAATGGGAATCAAGCTTGAACGGCGTTCGATTGATTTATGGCCGCTGGTCGAGGCCCTCATTCACGACCTTCTGCCAGTGG
>JANOKK010000102.1:0-3027 GCA_031419255.1 Betaproteobacteria bacterium | reverse complement strand
CCCGTACACCGCAGTCACGTAGAGCACAAGAATCGTCAAGATCCCGATGATGGTGAGTTTCTGCGCACTGAAAATATCGAACATCTTCGCGAAGTTCCACAGGCCCTCTTTCGGCTCGATCGGAATCTTGACGATCGACGTATTGGTCGCACCCGGATAGCCGGATTTTTGCAGCGCTTCGTTCACCGATTTAGTGAATGCGGCGGGTACCGTTTTCACGTCATCGCCCGTCAATTTGCTGACTTCAAATGACTGGATTTCAGTCTCGCCAATGCGAATTTTCGTCACGCTGCCGGCAGCACCGGCCTCGGTCGTGTAGGTCGCCGAACTGCGTGCCAATGTTGCCTTGGTGACGTCGCAGGAACTGGTGAACTTCGAGGTGCCGGTGGGATTGAACTGAAACGAGCACTGCGCCGGATCGGCGGTGACGACGATCTTCGTATTCTGTTGCGCCGAGTACAAGGCTGGATTGGCAACCTTGGTCATCCACTGAAACAGCGGGAAGAACGTGAGTGCCGCGATCAGGCAACCACCCAGGATAATCGGTTTGCGACCGATCTTGTCGGAAAGCCAGCCGAAGAACAGAAACCCGAACGTGCCAACCGTGAGCGACCAGGCGATCAACACGTTGGCCGTGAATTGATCGACTCGCAAAATGGTTTGCAAATAGAACAGCGCGTAGAACTGCCCCGTGTACCAGACCACGGCTTGTCCGGCGACCATGCCTAGCAAGGCAAGAATCGCGATCTTGGCGTTTTTCCATTGGCCAAAGGCTTCGCCCAAAGGTGCTTTCGACAACGTGCCTTCATCCTTCATTTTCTGGAACGCGGGCGACTCTTTCATCTGCAAGCGGATGTAGAGCGAGATCGCCAGCAACACGACTGAGACGATGAATGGAATCCTCCAGCCCCATGCGGCAAAGGCGGAAATTTTCGCGCCGCTGGCCATCACGACGTCGGGGTAATTGGCATTGACGTAGATCTGCGTGAACAAAATCACCACCAGCGAGAGTAGCAGCCCAAGCGTTGCCGTGGTCTGAATGAACGACGTGTAGAAGCCGCGCCGATTTTGCGGTGCGTGCTCGGCCACGTAAATTGCGGCACCACCATATTCGCCACCGAGCGCCAAACCCTGCGCCATTCGCAGCGCGACCAGCGCCACCGGTGCGAGCCAGCCGATCGTGTCGTAATTGGGCAGCACGCCGACGAGGAACGTCGACACACCCATGATCATGATCGTTATCAGAAACGTGTATTGGCGGCCGATCAAATCGACGAGCCGGCCGAATAACAATGCGCAGAAGGGCCGCACCAGAAAGCCTGCCGCGAACGCCAGCAGCGCAAACACATTGCGCGTGGCTTCCGGGTACTGGCTGAAAAACTGCGCGCCGATAATCGCCGCGAGCGAGCCGTACAGGTAAAAGTCATACCACTCGAAAATCGTGCCGGCCGATGACGCGAGAATCACTTTCTTTTCCTCGCGGGTCATCGGTCTGTTGCGATCAGCGGCGCCTATCGCCGATGACGGCGCTACAGGTATTGCAGCCATGTCGAACTCCTCGTTGATGTTGTGGGTAAAAGAGCTTTTCAACCCACGAAAAACCAGGATCGTGGCAATCGAAAAGCGCTTAGGGAAGCACCGATCTATTCCCCGCGAGTGTGCGCGCCGTGATTTGGGATGGGCTGCAAGGCGCAAATCGGAGCCATAGCACCGCTATGGCGAGGATTTGCAACGCCGCAGACCGCCCAAAGCACGGATGCGCGCACCGCGAGGAAAAAATCGGCGCTTCCTTAGCTCACCAAGAGAAATGCGACAGTCCGAAAATAAGGCCGCGTGATGCGGCACGGCGTCGCGAAACCCTGGGTAGCGACGCAAAGACTAAAGGCCGAGACTTACGCGATCCTTACGCCGCCGCGATCCTATGCGTTGCGCCGCAGCAAATATCGATACAACGGGTGCGTGAACATCAAAATGATGAGCACCCGGGTCACATGCGCCGCCGTCACCAGTGCCACGCCCAGTTGCAAGGTGCGCGCGGTGATCGACATTTCCGCAATGCCGCCGGGTGCGGTGGCCAATATCATGCTCGGCGCATAAATGCCTGCTGCGCGCGCAAGGCCCCAACCCATGCCCGCCGACAGCAACATCGTCAACACCACGCAGACAAGGACGGCGATCACAAAGCGCGGCGCATCGCGCAGGAATCCGCGCGAGAACCGCGAACCCAGCGCGCAACCGAGGAACACTTGGCCGCAGTTGGTCAGCCAACCTGGCATCGATGAAAATTCCAGTCCCGACGCGGTGGTGAGGATCGTCGCCATCAGCGGCCCCATCATCCATGGGTTGGGAAATCGAAGCCGCGAGAATATCAGCCCGCCCACGCCGGCGATCGCAAACATGACCGGCAACTTCGCCCAATCGAGCGATATCCGCACCGGTTGATAGACATCGCCGCCATGCGCACCGGCAAGCGTCAACGCAACCGGCGTGATGCACACCACCATCAAGATGCGTAGCGAGTGCGCGACCGCAACTTTATCGACCGACGCGCCGAATCGCTCGGCCAGATTCGCCATTTCCATCGCGCCGCCGGGCACACTCGCAAAGAACGCGGTCGCGCCGTCGATGCCGGCACTCGCGGCAAGTGCGCGTCCTCCGATAGTGCCGAGCACAATGGCACCGAACGCCGCCACTACCAGCACCGCCGCATTGCGCAGCACTTCGCCGGCGACCACGGGCGTGAAATACAATCCCAGCGTGATCGCAATGAAAACTTGCCCAAGCTCGCGCGCGAGTGGTGGTGCGGCGAGGCGTGCGCCGCTGAAGTTGCAAATGGCCATCGCCAGAAGCGGCCCGATCATCCACGGCAACGGAGTTTTCAGCCACGCGCACAACGCGCCACCGAGAACCGATACCAGAATGCCGAGGACGTAATTGCGGGTGTTGGGCAACAGAAGGTTGGGCAAGAGTTGGCTTAATGTGGGCTTGCCGCTATAATAGTCGGCTTGCTGGCAGGTGTAATTCCGC
>JANOKK010000101.1:0-12388 GCA_031419255.1 Betaproteobacteria bacterium | reverse complement strand
CGCCTCGACCGCCGCGCGGCGGTCGTCGGGCAATGATTTCAGATACTCGTTGACGGTGGTGGCTTTGGATTGCATGACATGCTCCCGCAAGAAGACAAGACGGGTGAAATCGTAACGCGCGCGCACCCGCCATGCAAGATCGCGATCAATACGTTTGGCGGACGATGGCGCGGTTCACGATCGTGCCAGCAAGCGTGGTGTAGCGCATGGTTCCTGCGGTGGCACTGGTGAAGGTGAACGTGACCGATCCCGCCGAGACTGCCGGGTTGGTACCCGTCCACGCTGCCGTGATCGGCGCACCGCCCGTCACCTGAAAAAGCTCGCCCGTGCAACCGCTGGCCACTACCGGACAATTCGGCACCACATACCAGACCGGCTTGCCGGTGTTGTCGTAGGTGTACCAGGCGGCGAAGACAATGCCGAATTGCTGTGTGAGCGACACGCCCCAGCCCGATTCGTTTTCGTTCCACCATAGATCAGTGTAATCGACTGGCGGCGGTGTGGTGCCAGTGGCGAGCGGTTGCAGCGTGATTGCTTTCGATGCGGTGACGCCATTCAATGTGAAATCGAATGACCCTGCGGTGGTGCTCGCAAAATTCAACGTACCGCTGCCGACGTTGACGATAACTTTGGCGGTGCCGTTCCACGTCACCAGCGGCGATGTGCCGCCAGTGACGCGATAGATAATGCCCGTGCACCCGCTATTGATGAGCGGGCAATTGGGGATCACGTACCACGCCGGCTGGCCGCCCGCATCGTACGTGTAGATGGCCGCGAAGATGAGGTTGCCGTGTTGGGTTAGGCTCATGCCCCAGCCCGATTGATTTGCGTTCCACCATAGGCCCTGATAGCTGTTGGGTACGGCGATGGCGGCGGAGGCGAGAACCACGTTTGACTTCTGAATCGTGTTGTTGGCGAGTGTGCCGACCACGGGCAATTCGCTATAGACACCGCCCGCATTCACCAGCGGAAGTCGCGCGATCGCATCGACCACGGCCATGCTGCCTGCAGTAATTTCACCGAACACGGTATAGCCGCCATTGGTCACATTAAGGCTCGAGCTGTTGTCGTCGAGATTGATGAACCACTGCGAGGTCGCGCTATTGGGGTCACCACCTATTTTTGCCATGGCAATGGTGCCGCGCTTATTCGGGCGGGCGATATTGAATTCGTTGGCGATCGGCGCAAAGGTGGTGACGGCGGTAGGCGCGGCAGCCGCGTCATTCCATGCAAAGCCGCCGCCCTGAATCACAAATTCCGGCACGCTACGATGGACGAATGAATTGACGTATCGTCCGCTATTCACATAGGCCAGAAAATTCGCCACCGTTCGCGGTGCGGTCGCATCGTACAACGCGATATCGATTGCGCCGAGATTGGTTTGCAGGCGCACCGTTGTCGCCTCCGCCAGCGGAATTGAAATGAACAGCGCAATAGGCATTGCAACAAGCGCTTTGAAAACTGTGCGGACTGACAACATTATTTGCTCGATTGGAAAGATGTTTTGTGATTGGTATCGGGGGCGTATTGTATTACGCGCAAATCATTTCGCTGAGGGCGCTGCATAATTGACACCCGCCACGGCCTGCGCCGACAAGGTGCCGAGTTGCCCGTAAAGGTCGAGAATATTTCCTCGATCATTCGGATACACGCGGTTCGACAGGAACACGTAAAACGTTTGCGTGCCCGATTCGATCCACAGAATGCAACCGGTGAAACCGGTATGGCCGAAACTGCCGATCGGAAACACGCTGCCGCGCGGTCGCGAGATTGGCGAATTGATATCCCATCCCGCGCTGCGAAGTTGTGGGATGCCGACAGGTGATTGCGCTTCGCGCATCAAGCGCATGCTCTCGCGGCTCAATATGCGTTTACCATCGCTGCCGTCGGCATTCACCACCACGCCGTCGTTCAATATCATTCGCGCATATTTCGCAATATCGGCAACCGTGGTGAAAACGCCCGCCGAGCCGCCGACGCCACCCATGAATCGCACCGTCGGATCATGCACGACGCCGCGCAAGACACCGCCATCGGCAAGATCGGCGTGCAACTTTTGAGTTGATCGATCCAGCAATTGCTGGGTCGGGGCGATGCGTGTGAGGTCGATATTGCCGAGCGGCAAATATCCCGTGTCGCGCATGCCGAGCGGATCGAACAAACGTTGTTTTGCGAATCGATCGAGCGACATGCCGCTTAACTTCTGAACCAGCAGGCCGAGCAAGGTGAAATTGATATCCGAATAGCGAAAAAATGTTCCGGGGGGATGTGTGACCGATTGCTTGCACGCAAGTGCCAATGCCGCTGTCTCGCCCCGCCATGGCGGCGTCGATGGCAGTCCTGCCGCGAGGCCGGACGTATGCGTGAGCAAATGCCGCAACGTGATGGCCTGCTTGCCGCCGCCTGCGCATTCCGGAAAGTACTCGATCAATGGCGTATCGATATTGAGTTTGCCCTCGTCAATCAACATCATCACCGAGGGCGCGGTGGCGATCACTTTCGTTAGCGACGCGGCGTCGAAGACGGTATCGAGGGTGATTCTTTCAGCGTTCGCGTCGTAAGTGTGCCGACCGTAGGCGTTTTGGTAAGTGGCCGTTTCGTGACCCTGCCGGCGTTCCAGCCAATAGACGGCACCCGGCATTTGCTTGCGGGCGATGAATGCTTCGATGGCAGCGTCGATCGGTGCCAACCGATCAGGGTTGAGAATTGATGGGTTGACGCGATGCAGGCACGCTGACAGTTGCGTCATGGCGATTGCAGTGCAAAGGAGTACGGGCAGACAGGTACGAATGCAGGTTCGCGCGTGGCGCGCGAGTCGAATGGCATCGCCGATCAAAAACCCGACCCCGGTTGTTTCAGGAACTCGATTTCCTCCGGCGTTGACGCGCGCCCGAGTGCGTCGTTGCGGTGCGGGAATCGCCCGAAACGGCGAATGATGACGAGGTGTTTTTCTGCCCACACATGCAATTCGCGGGTCTCGCGGAAACCGGACAATTCCGTCATCAGCCGCAGACAGAGTTCCTGATCCGGCACATTCTCACTGTGCTCCAGCGGCAGGTAAATGAACATGCGCTCCACCGGTCTGAGCGCGCGATCATGTTCCTTGGCAAGCGCATGTCGCGCCGCCCGACGCGCCATGTGATCCGCCTCGAAGGCGCGTCGCGTGCCGCGAAACATGTTGCGCGGAAATTGATCGAACACGAGGATCAGCGCAAGACACGCATGCGGTTGTTGAATCCAGTCGGCAAATTCGCCGTCGACGGCGCGTTCGTAGACATCAAGAAACTGCGAGAGGATTTCAGCGTCGAAAGCCGTGTCTTTCTTGAACCATTGCGCGCGGTTCTGGCCGCGTTCCTTGCCTTCGCCGAACCAGAAGGCCAATATTTTTTGCGCCTCGACGGGCAAATTAGGTGGTGTGATCATGCTGCCATCATAAGCGACTTAGTCAAAGGTTCGCGAAGTGAATTCCCGGATTATCATAGTGGCCCGCGACAACCATCTCAAGGAGTAAACATGATCGGCTACGCCACATTGGGTACCAACGATTTGGCGCGCGCCGCCAGGTTCTACGACGAACTGCTTGGCACCATCGGTGCGAAACGATTCATGGAATCCGAACGATTCATCGCGTGGGCGGTAAGCCCGACCGCGCCCAGCCTCGGCGTCATCACGCCGCACGATGGCAAGCCCGCCACCGTCGGCAATGGCGTCATGATTGCGCTGGTAGTCGATAGCAAGGCAAAAGTCGATGCGCTCTACAACAAAGCGATATCACTCGGCGCCAAAGACGAAGGCCCCGCCGGCCCGCGCGGCGGCGGTTTTTACGCCGGCTATTTTCGAGATCTGGACGGCAACAAGCTCAATGTGTTTTGCATGGCGTAGATCCGGGAATTCGCGTTGCGCCAAGCGTGTTCGCACGACTTTTCGTGAAATCAAATCAACCCGTTCGCCCGGAGCCTGTCGAAGGGCCGGATGCAACCAGCCCGTCGACAAGCTCTGGGCGAACGGGGGCATGATTGATGGGTATCGCTACGCTCCACCGATCCTGCGTTCCATTAACCGCCGCTGCACGTGCGAAACTCAATCTCCCATCGCTGGCTTGACGCCGTGCGCGCTTACCACATCACCCGCCAGCACCTTCGGCCCGCTGCCCGACCAGCGATCCAGATACAGATAAATCACCGGCGTGATGAAGAGCGTGATCACTTGCGAAAAGATCAGCCCACCGACCACCGCCAAGCCCAGCGGCTGACGCAATTCCGCGCCGGCACCCAAGCCAAATGCAATCGGCATCGCGCCCATCAGCGCGGCGAGCGTGGTCATGATGATCGGCCGGAAACGCAGCAGGCACGCGGTACGAATCGCCTGATGCGGTGACATGCCTTGGGTGCGCTGCGCATCGAGCGCGAAATCGATCATCATGATCGCGTTCTTTTTAACGATGCCGATCAGCATGACAATGCCGATGATCGCGATGATCGACAGATCCATATTGAAAAGCCACAGCGTCAGCAACGCGCCGACGGCCGCAGACGGCAGGCCGGCGAGAATGGTCAGCGGGTGAATGTAGCTCTCGTAGAGTACGCCCAGCAACACGTAGATCACCAGCAGTGCGGCGACAATCAAAATCACCTGACTGGCCTGCGAGGACTGGAACGCCGCCGCATCGCCGCCCCATGCGGTGAGTACGCTGGGAGGAAATTTCAACTGATTACGGTACTGATCGATTTTTTTCGAGGCATCGCCCAGTGCAACACCGGGCGCCAAATTAAACGATATCGTCAACGCCTCAAGTTGTCCCGCGTGATTGATGGAGGTCGCACCAATCTCGCGCTTGACGGTGCCCAGCGCGGACAACGGAATCAGCTTGCCGCCCTTGGCGCGCACGAACACTTTGTTGAAGGCGCTTTCATCGGCGCGGTCTTCGTTGCCGACTTGCATGATCACCTGAGAACTGTCGACCGACGTGAAAATGGTCGCGATCTGGCGCTCGCCAAAGGCCGAATACATGGCGCTGCGAATATCCTGGACATTAACGCCCATCGCATTCGCCCGCTCGCGATCAATGTCGAAGCGCGCCTGCAAGCCTTTCAATTGCGCGTCGCTGGTGACATCGCGAAATAGCGGATCGACCCGTATCAAGTTGACCATGCCGTCGGCAGCGGCGCGCAGCGCTGTATTGTCCACACTCTTAAGCGAATACTGATAGCGCGATTTGCTTGGCCGGCCACCCAATCGCAGATTTTGCAGCGCATTCGGAAACACGTTGACGCCGGCCACCGCGCGTGTTTCACGGCGCAGCGCCTCAACCACTTTTGGCATGGGCAGCCGTTGTCCGCGTGGTTTCAGCGTGACAAAAATGCGACCGGAATTGCCGTCAAACGCGTTGACAATGGCGGTGTCCACCGCCGCATTGGCGCGGATCACTTCACCCGTGCGCTGCAACAGCGTGCTCATCGCGGGAAACGAAATATCTTCCACCGCCTCGACCGTGATGAGAAGCTGGCCGATATCTTCTTCGGGAAAAAATCCTTTCGGCAGATGATAAAACAGCAGGCCCGTGGCGACAAAAGTGGCGATGGCGACGCCGAGCACCACACGTTTTTGCGCCAGCGCCAAATCCAGCGTGCGCTCATAGCGCAAATGAATCCACTTGAACATGCGCTCGAACCACGCAGTCCAGCGCTCCGCCCGTCCGCCCGCTACGTTCGGTTTCAAAAAGCGCCTGGCCAGCATCGGAATCAGCGTGAGCGACACCATCGCCGACACCAGCACCGCAACGCCCACCACCACGGCGAATTCGTGGAACAGCAAGCCGATCACTCCCGGCATGAAAAAGATCGGAATGAACACCGCCACCAGCGAAATCGAAATCGAGACGATCGTGAAACTCATTTCGCGCGAGCCCTGCAACGCGGCCTGCATCGGCGGCATGCCGTCTTCCATATGACGCACGATATTTTCCAGCACCACGATCGCATCATCGACCACCAGCCCCACCGCCAGCGTCAACGCCAATAGTGAAATATTGTCGAGGCTGTAACCCAGCCAAAACACGATGGCCAGTGTGCCGATCAGCGAAATCGGTAATGACAATACCGGGATAACCGTTGCCATCACACTGCGCAGAAAAATAAAAATGACCAGCACCACCAGCGCCACCGTAAGGCCCATGGTGAGTTTGACATCGTGAATCGAATCGCGAATCGATTGCGAACGATCATTGCGCAACTTGACTTCGATCGATGAGGGCAATTGCTCGGCCAGGCGCGGCAGCATCACCTTGATGGCGTCAACCGTGGTCACGGTGTTAGCGTCGGGCTGGCGGCGAATCGACATCGTGATCGCGCGCTCGCCGTTGGACCAGCTCGCCGTTTTGACCGACTCGACACTGTCCTCCACCAGCGCGATATCGCCAAGGCGCACCGGGCCGGCGGGGGTTGAAGCGATAATCAGATTGGAAAATTCGGCTGCGCGCGTGAGCTGGCGATTGGCGGTAATCACCAGCGTCTGGCGGGCACCTTCGAGCGTGCCGACCGGCGTGTTCGCGTTCGCTTGCCGCACGGCGGCCGACACATCATCAAGTGTGAGGCCGCGCGAGGCAGCCGCCTCGGGATCGATGCGCAGGCGGATGGCAAATTTCTTCTGGCCATTGATGTCCACCTGTGCCACACCCGGCAACGTGGAAAGCGATGGCATGATCAGATTTTCGGCATAGCTATTCAATTCCGACAGCGCCATCGAGGGCGAAATCAGCGTCAGAAAAATAATCGGCGAATCCGCCGGGTTGACTTTTCGATACGACGGCAGCGTCGTCATTTCGATCGGCAATGAGCGCTGTGCGCGCAGCAATGCCGCCTGCACATCGACCGAGGCGGCATCGATGTTGCGATCCTGATCGAATTCCAGCGTGATCTGCGAGTTACCGAGGCTGCTGGTCGAACTCATCACGTTGACGGCGGCGATAGTGGAGAACTGCCGCTCAAGCGGCGTCGCGACAGCGGAAGCCATGGTTTCCGGACTGGCACCAGGCAAGTTTGCCGTCACTTGAATGGTCGGCGTATCGTATTGCGGTAACGCCGAAATCGGAATCTTTGTGTACGCGAGCGCACCGGCGACGATGACGGCTGCGTTGAGCAGCACCGTCATGATCGGCCGACGAATGCAAAGCTCGGAGATATTCATGGCACGCTCCTATTTGCTGCGCTGCGAAGCATCTTTTCCGGCTGGCGCTTCGGCGCGCGGCGCGGCATCGCCTTTGTCGCCAGCCTTATCACCACTTTTTTCGCCACTTTTGTTGCCACCTTTTCCACCGGCCTTACCACCTGGCTTGCCGGTTTTCGCCGCGTCGCTCTCGATGACCGTTGAATCCTTACGCACATTCTGCGCACCCTCGACGACCACCCGCGCGCCGGCCTTGATGGTGGCACCGCCTTTGATCGCCGCCATGCCGGCCTGATTCAATTCGACGTCGATAGGCACGTTGGTGACTTTTCCGCCTTCGCCGACGACATACACGAATTTCAATTCCGGCCCGGATTGAACCGCCTGTACCGGTACCACCAGCGCGCCCGGCAACGTGCGCGCCGAGAGGGATGCGTTGACAAACATGCCCGGCCACAGCTCGCGTTCGGCATTGGCGAACGCGGCCTTCATTGCGATGGTGCCGCTGGCGCTATCAACGGTGCTCTCGACAAAAATGAGTTTGCCGGTCAATGTTTGCTTGTTCGGTGCCGCCAGTTCAATTGCTACCGGCAAGGTTCCGGCAGCCAACGCGCGTTGCACATGCGCCAGTTCGCGTTCGGGCAAGGCGAATGAAACGCCGATCGGATCGATCTAGCTGATCGTCACCAGCGCCTGCGTGCTTTGCGCGCTCGGCTGCACCAGGCTGCCGACACGCACGTTGATGGCCCCGGTGCGGCCGGAGAACGGCGCGCGGATTGCCGTAAAGCTGCGCGCCACGCGGCTTGCTTCGGCGGCGGCTTCATCGACCGCCAATTGGCCTTTCAACACGTCGGCCTGATTGATGGCGGTATCGTGTGCGGATTGCGAAATGAATTTCTGCTGAAACAATTCGCGCTGGCGGGAGAGATTGCGCTCGGTGTTGGCGAGATCGTTTTTCGATTTGATGACTTGCGCCTCGGCTTTTCTGAGATTCGCCTCTTCGGCGCGCGCGTCAAGCGTGAACAAAAGGTCGCCCTTGCTCACGTTCTTCCCTTCGGTGATGTGGATGGTTTGAATGGTGCTCGCGACTTGCGCGCGGATATCGACCGCCTGCAAGGCGACCACCAAGCCGTTGGCGATTACCGTGACCGGCAAATCCATCTGCTTGATGAGGGCGGTGCTGACCGATACCGGCCCGCCCGCTCCCCGTGCCGCCGGCGCTGCAGTGCCGCTTTCCGCTCGCGAGGTCATCCACCATGCGCCACCGCCGGCAAGCAGCAACGCAAGGACACCAAAAATAATCATCCCGCGTCGGGAAATTGAACCGGAAACACGCTGTGCAAAAGTGGTCATTGTCGGGCCGGATGTGATGGTATCCGGGCGCGAATATTCCCGGTATTGACGGTATTGTGCGGCAAAGCGGCAATGCCTGCGTTGACCGGTTTCAAGGCAATGGACACCGGATTTTGAAAAGTCGTTCCTTGCTTTGCGTCCGTGTTCGCACAATTTGTCATAATGCATCCTTAGACCTCATTGCCTTCAGCGCCAATTTTCCCTCATGCAAAACGACGATTTCGATTTCACCAAACCACCGCCCGGCAGCGCCTTGCCGGAGGGCAGCGCATCGGCCCCGTTCAAACCGGCGATCAGCAAATTCTACGATTCTGCCGTCGCGGCAAAGCTATTCAAAGGTTCGGGCAAGCCCGAGCAATTTCCCGCCGGTGCCACGCTATTTATAGAGCACGAAAAATCCGGCAAGCAGGGATTGTTTGGCAAGCGCGTGGTTCATCGCATGTATCTGGTGACTGGCGGCGAAGTTGCATTGAGTCGCGCCGGTAAGCCGCTGGATACGATCAAACCGGGCGAAATTTTCGGCGAGATGGCGGTGATCAGCGATTCGGCGGGCGCTGCCACGCGCAGTGCCACGGCGACCGCAAAAACCGATTGCCAGGCATATTCGCTCGATGCCGAAGAACTTCAATCGGCATTGCGAACCACGCCGGAATTCGCGCTGATGCTAATGAGCGTTATGTTTGACCGACTCCGATTTGTCGCGGCGCGGATGGCGATGCGAAAAGTCGCCCCAGGCGGGCGCACCGGGCGTGAAGGCGCCACTTTCTCGCCGGAGTTGTTGGCGCAAGTGGACAACGCCTTGCAACACGCCACTACGGTTCGCTTTGATGCCGGCAAAGCCATCATGCGCGAAGGCGAAGCGGGTGTCAGCATGTACTTGGTGATGGAAGGAAAAGTCGGCATATTCATTCGCGACAATGAAGTCGAGACGGTGAACGCCGGCGGCACTTTCGGCGAAATGGCGCTGGTCGATCAGTCGCCACGCACCGCGAGCGCGATTTCCAAAACCGATTGCGTGCTGCTGTCGGTGAATCGCAACGCGCTCATTGCGCTGGTCAAAACCCAGCCGGTGATCGGTGTGGCGATGCTGCGCTCGATTGCCGATCGGTTGCGCCATATGAATTCGCTGTTGACCTGAGCACCGCGAAAAGTTCCTCTTCGGGACGTGGTTGACAAAAGTTCGCGCCCGCGCCGTAAATTGTTTAGGGCGACAGACGATTCTGGATGGGTACTTCTATTAACCCCATCATCCCGGCGCAACCCTTGTGGTTGTTCGCCGGGATGACGGAAATTTGAGGTAGATAGAAGTGCCCGATATCAGACCCTATATCTGGCGGGGTTTTTCAGCCTTTTTTGCTCCGAAAGGCTCGCCAATGCTAGGGTTTATTGCAATTTTCTGTGTCAAAGCCGATCATGGTTTATGCGGAGTCCTTCCCTCTTTTCTAAAGAGGGTGTAGCGGGGGTTTCGCACGGCATGCCGTGCGCCTGCGGAACGGCAGCCCAATGCAGTGGGCTGTGCGTCCTGCAAGGATTGGGGGAGATTTACGGTGGTCATCAAGGTGCAATCGCTGCAAATCCCTCTCAATCTCTCCTTCGACAGGCTCAGGACAGGCTCTTTTGCAAAGGGAGAAGTGCTCCGCTTGCAACGCGCGACTCTTCAGTAATTACAAATTTCATTAAACACCAGAGTTTCGACTCAAGCCACCCACTTCCGCGCATTGCGAAACATGCGCATCCATGGGCTGAATGCCGGGCGGCCTGCGCCATCCGATGTGGGCCAATCGCGCGGACGCCAGGACAGATTGACGTTGAGCGCGACCCGCTCCGGGTGCGGCATCATGATCGTAAAGCGGCCATCGGGTGTGGTGAAGGCCGTCATGCCGAGCGGTGAGCCATTCGGGTTGGCCGGGAACTGTTCGGTTGCGCGGCCACCGTTATCGACGTAATTCGCGGCGCACAGCCAACGCACGGCATCGCGCTGCGCATCATCACGGAACACCGCGCGACCTTCGCCGTGCGCAGTGACCACCGGCAGCCGCGAGCCGGACATTCCAGAGAGCAGAATCGAGGGTGAATCGCCGATTTCCAGCAGCACCGTACGCGCTTCGTATTGCTCGCTCGCGTTTTTTTCGAAGTGCGGCCAGTTCTCGGCCCCGGGAACAATCGCGTGCAAATTCGACATCATCTGGCAGCCGTTGCACACGCCCAGCGCAAACGAATCGGCGCGCTTGAAAAACGCTTCAAACTCGTCGCGCGCGCGTGGATTAAACAATATCGATTTCGCCCAACCTTCGCCGGCACCCAGCACATCGCCGTATGAAAAACCACCGCAGGCGGCGAAGCCCCGGAACTCTTTCAATGATTGCCGGCCGCTGATGATGTCGCTCATGTGAACATCGATGGCGTCGAATCCGGCGCGAGTGAACGCATGCGCCATTTCGAGTTGGCCGTTGACGCCTTGCTCGCGAAGTATCGCGATGCGCGGTTTCGACAGGTTGATAAACGGGGCCGCGATGTCGTCGGTGGAGTCGAACGAGAGCATTGCGTTCAGGCCCGGATCGTTGGCGCCGTTAAGCCGCGCGTATTCCTGATTCGCGGTGGCGGGGTTGTCGCGCATCGATTGGATCAGGTAACTGGTTTCGCTCCACGCCGATTGCAAGTCGATGCGCTTCTCGGCGAGCAGCGGTTTGGTGGCGCGGATCACCCGCAACTCATCATGTATGTTGGGATGACCGATCACATGACTGCACGCGCCAAGGCCTGCGTCGCGCAGCACGCGCATCACATCGGCGCGATCAGTCCTGCGAATTTGCAGCACCGCGCCGAGTTCTTCGTTGAACAATGTCGCAAGCGTCGCGTCGTTCTCGCCGAGTTTTTTCGCGGTCAGGCTCACGTCGTAATCATCGACATCGGCTTCGCGTTCGGCATAGGTGAGCGTATCGAGATAGATCGTCACGCCGACATGGGAGGCAAACATCATCTCCGCCAGCGTAACCAGCAATCCGCCATCGGAGCGATCGTGGTAGGCGAGAATTTTTTCACCGCGCGCAAGCGTGCGGATGGCGGCAAAAAATTGCTTCAGTTGCGAAGGTTCATCGAGATCCGGCGCAATGTCGCCAACTTGGGCGTACACCTGCGCCAGCGCCGAGGCGCCGAGGCGATTGCGGCCATGGCCGCAATCGATCAACACGAGTTCGGTTTCGGCATCGCCGCGAGTGAGTTCCGGTGTCAAGGTCTTGCCGGCATCCTGCACCATCGCGAACGCGGAAATCACCAACGAGACCGGTGCCACCACCTGTTTTTTTTCCGAGCCATCATCCCATGCGGTCTTCATCGATAGCGAATCCTTGCCGACCGGAATCGAAATGCCGAGCGCCGGGCAAAGCTCCATGCCAACCGCATGCACCGTCTCAAAAAGCCGCGCATCTTCGCCCGCAAATCCAGCGGCCGCCATCCAGTTGGCGCTGAGTTTTATGTCGCTAATCGATGTGATGTCTGCCGCGGCAATGTTGGTGATGGCTTCGCCGACGGCCATGCGGCCCGATGCGGCAGCATCGATCAGCGCAATCGGTGCGCGCTCACCGATCGCCATCGCCTCTCCATTGAGCGTCTGAAAGCCCATCAACGTCACCGCGCAATCGGCCACCGGCACCTGCCACGGGCCGACGAATTGATCGCGCGCCGTGAGCCCACCGACGGAGCGATCACCGATGGTGATGAGAAATGATTTGTCCGCCACCGTCGGTAATTTCAGCACGCGATAGACAGCGTCCTTCAATGCCATCGCGGACGTGTCGAGTGGCAGCAACGTCGATTGCACGGACACCACAGTGCGATGCATGCGCGGCGGTTTGCCGAGCAGCACATCCAT
>JANOKK010000100.1:0-5555 GCA_031419255.1 Betaproteobacteria bacterium | reverse complement strand
AATATTGGTAGTTTATTGGTATTACCGTAATTTGCATATTTCATGGCGAGTGCCGTGATGCCCAAATCAAATGAAATTTCGCCGAAAAATTGGCGCAAGCGGTTTAGAAGTTGTTTACGCAAATTTATGTGTGGCGGAAGTGTGTTGAAAAGTACCGCAATCGATCAACGTCAAAACAGGGGAGTAGTTGCCGTGAAACTAAAGAAACTCGCGCAAGTCATTTCGCTTATTTGCATGACCGGCCCGGTCGTTGCACAACAAGCCACCGCACAAACACCGGCGGATCCGAAAAAACCGCAGTCCGTTGAAAGAGTCGTCATCACGGGAAGTAGCATCAAGCGCGTTGAAAACGAAGGCTCGCTCCCGATACAGATTATTACGCGTGAAGAAATTGACCGTCAGGGAATTGCCACCGCCGAACAGCTTATCGCATCGTTGAACAGCAATGGCAACGGGCTGGATAACCTCGCAAGCAACTCTGACGTCGTCGATGGTCAAGCGCGCGGTAACAATGGAGCCAGCGGCGCAAATCTGCGTGGTCAGGGTTCTGCGGCCACGCTGATCCTCCTGAACGGTCGACGCATGGCGGCCCACGGCTTGAATGGCGGAATTGTCGATCTGAACTCCATTCCGTTTGCGGCAGTTGATCGAGTCGAGATTCTGAAAGATGGCGCATCCGCCATCTATGGTACGGATGCCATTGGCGGCGTGATCAACTTCATTCTCAGAAAAGACTTCACCGGCGTTTCATTGCAGGCCTCAACCGATCAGACACAGGCGGGTGGTGGCGATATTAACCGGTTTGGGTTGATTGCCGGGATGGGTGATCTCGCGAAAGATGGCTACAACGTGATGGTTGCGCTTGGCCATACCGACAATAAAATACTTCGCGGCGACCAGCGCGATTTTGTGAATACATTCCAGCCGAATCGCGGACTCTCGGTGGATACGCGTGGTGCGCCGTACGCAACTGTGTTTCCGTTGGCGTCTGCCAATGCCGCCGTTGTTCGCACCATTCTGAGCTCGCGTGCGACCCCGACAGGGCCCATTTCGAACCTGTTGTCACCGATCCAGCCAGGCACCACTTTACGAATCAACGGTGGTATCAATACACTTGATTTGCCTGGCGGTGCTGGCTGCGGTGCAATCGACGGCATGGGCGTCTATGACGAAGTGTTGTGGGCGACACCCGCCGCCAAATATGCCTGCGCATGGGATACCGGTCGCGCGGCTGCGCTGCAACAACCGATCAAGACCGATACGGTGGTTGCACGTGCGAGCTTCAATGTTGGCAGTAATACGCTGTTTGCTGAATTCACAGGTTCAAAAGCGGATTCTGCCAAATCATTTTCAAATAACCAGATTTCAAGCAGTACCAACACCGCAAGCGTACTGTTCAATCTAACCTATCCGAGCACGGGTTCAAGTTACAACAGTGTGTTCAACAGCATCGTGGCGGTTTTCCCAACGATTGAAGAAAATCGCGGTCAAGGCATTGCATTTCGTTGGCGCTGCGAACCGTGCGGGCGCCGTGAGTTAACAACAACGTCGGAAACAGCGCGGCTTTTACTTGCCGCGGAAGGCACCATCGGAACATGGGACTATCGGGCTGGCTTGTCTCAGGCCTATAGCGATACCCGCTCCACCATTGGCAACGGCTACTATTACGATGATCAATTCGTGCCGCTGTTGGCGTCGGGCACTCTCAATCCGTTCCTTCTGCCCGGACAATCTCAAACCCCGGCGGCACTTGCCGCACTGGCGGCGGCCTCCGCGCGGGGCGTCGTGCTTTACGGCGGAAAATTCACGCTCAATCAGTTCGATGCGGCAGTATCGGGTTCGATTTACAAATTACCAGCGGGCGATGTGATGGTGGCGGTCGGCACCGACATTCGTCAGGAAAAATGGAAATTTCAGGGCGATCAGCGCGCGGCCGGCACCCAACGGACCATCTTCAACGTCCCCTTCGACAATGGCAATGCGTTAAGCGGGGTGACCCGCGACATCAAGGCCATCTATGCTGAAGTGCTGGTGCCCGTGTTTAAAAATCTCGATGTGACCATTGCAGGACGTCAGGATGATTACACTGGCTTCGGTAGTACATTTAACCCAAAAGTCTCAGTGCGCTTCGTGCCAACCGAAAGCGTTTTGATGCGCGGTTCGTACAATACCGGATTCCGCGTGCCGACATTCAATCAACTGTTCAACGCCGCCATTCTTTCGCCAACATCGGGTGCCACGATCGTCGATCCGGCGAGATGCCCGACGAAACTGGTGAGCACGATAGTGGGTTGTGAAGCAATCAATCCTGACACGATTTCTGGCGGCAAGCCGGATCTCGGTCCGGAAGAGTCCAAGCAAAGTAGCGTCGGCATTGTGTTCGCACCCACGAGCAATTTCAGCGCCAATCTTGATTGGTGGCAAATTCGCAAGACCGGCACGATTCAGCAATTGCCGGTAGCGACGTTGATCGCAAACTACGATTTGTTCCCGCAAAACTTCCTTCGTGGTCCGACTGGTGCCATTCTTGCCATTGATACGCGCAACGTGAACGCCGGTGAAACGAGCACCAAGGGCATCGATATTGGCGCAAGGCTTAACGGCCCATTTATGAGCGGAAAGTTTTCTGCGTCAGTTGATGGTTCGTACTTGATCGAAAAGAAATCCCGCTTGCTGGTCAGCGCACCGTGGGGGCGGAGTGAAATCGCCAACTTCACGCGCGCCGGCGACCTTGGCCTGCGTTGGAAACACGCCGCGTCGTTCACCTATACGCAAGGCGATTGGAGCGGCTCTGTGTGGCAGTTTTACCGTGCCGGTTACAAGGATGCGGTATTGCCCGGCGTTGCCAATGGCAGCGTGGTGCCGCCGAACTGGAACCCGACCGTTGATAGTTACACAACTTACAGCGCTAGCGTGACCTATACCGGCATCAAGAAGCTGAGCCTGACTGCGGGCGTCAAAAACCTGTTCGATCAGGATCCACCCTTCAGCGCAGCGTATGACACCAACACCGGTGCGGGAAGCTCGTGGGAGCCACGTGTTGCCGATCCGCGTGGCCGTTCGTTCACCTTGTTGGCGAAGTATACGTTTTAAGGATGGGCGAATTGGTCGGGTCGTTACGTTGACCAGGCATCCACAAACAATTAAAGCCCCTGATCGCCAGGGGCTTTTTTTGTTTGTGCAGCGAGCCGGCCGATCACGACATGAATCGTTGCATCAGAATATTTACTGTTCGGGAGCTCGCTGATGAATAGGCATCGACGACACTTTGGCCTGTCGGTCAGTGCGTTTGCCGCCACGCTACTTTTTGCACCTCGCCGGGCACAATCGAATGCGCCGGTGACGGCGCGCGCAAGCGGTGGCGCGCTCAAACCGTCGCATAACTCGCCAACTGTTCGCGCGCCGATGTCGCTTATCAAGCCGAAAAAGCTGCGTCGCGGCGATCTTGTTGGGTTGATCGCCCCCAGCGGCGTGCTTGACGATGTGCTTATTCAGCGGGCCGTGAAAAACCTCGAGGCGCTCGGCCTGGTCGTTAAGCCCGGAAAAAATATTCGCGCCGCCAACGGCAAATATGCCGGCACCATCGCCGAGCGCCTTGAAGATTTTCACGCCATGTTTCTGGATCGCAACGTGAACGCAGTGTGGGCCGCAACCGGCGGTTCCGGCGGTAACCTGCTGGTGCCGCATATCAACTACGGAGTGGTACGCGCGAATCCAAAAATCTTTGTCGGCTATTCGGATATCACCGCATTTCATTTGGCGTTGAATCGCCAAGCCGGGCTGGTTACGTTTCACGGGCCGGTCGCGTCGTCCGTGCACACCGATTACAACGTGAGCCAGATGATGGCGGTACTGATGTCGCCGCGCCCGCAAACGGAAATCAACATGTCGATCGAGAACGCCAGAAAGTCGATCGACGATCCCGAATATGCGTTGCGCACGATAAATTCTGGCGTTGCCGAAGGCCGGCTGATCGGCGGCAATCTGAGCCTGATCAACGCGCTGATCGGCACGCCCTACGCGGCAGAAATCCACAATAGCCTGCTATTTATTGAGGACATCAACGAAGCGCCGTACCGCATGGATCGCATGCTCACGCAGGTGCAGCAAAGCGTCGGTGGCTTGGGGCACCATGACGGCCTGCGCCATGCGGCGGGCATCATGGTGGGCGTGTGCCGCAAGATCAAGCAAACCGATGGCGACAACTCGCCGACGCAATCCCTCGCGGAATTCCTCGATCATCAATTGGGCAGTCTGCCGATCCCGTCGGTGTACGGTTACTCGTTCGGCCACATCGCCAATCAATTCACAATTCCCATCGGCGTGCGAGCGCGATTGGATACCAAGCAACAAACACTCACGTTGCTTGAGCCCGCTGTGATCGGGTGACCAATCTCAAGGGACTTACCCAGCTAAAAAGATAAAGACTCAAGCACTGGCGCGGCTTTCCGGGCATAAACTGCTGGAACGCCTCGCCAGTTCTTGAGTATGATGTTTAGACGCTGACGCTAGACGGTTATTCCAATTGCATTTCAAAAGTTAAATGTCATCCTGAACGAAGTGAAGGATCTCGCAACGACAAGTTCCTTCACTTCGTTCAGGATGACATCACTATTGATTGAGAAATGGAATTAGAACTTGTACCGCAACGTCACGTAATACTGTCGGCCGCTCACGTCAAGTTTCTGTTGCTCGTCCTCACTGTAGCGATAAATGGCACGCGTCGGGTTGGTGAGATTGGTGGCATCGAACGACACACGCAGTTCATTGGTGATGTTGTAGTTAAACGAGAACGCAACGTTCGACACCGGTGCCGCCCATTGCAGCGCGACCGGCATGAGCACGCCATTGATGACGCTGTTGCCCTGGCTGTTCGCCGTCGGTGCCGGCGCGGTTGAAGCGGCAACATACTTGCCGCGATAGTTGTAGACCAGTCGCGCGCTGAAGGTGTCGTTCTCAAAATAGCCGCCGACGTTCGCGCTGTCTTCCGATGCCCCTGTCATCGGCCGTCCATCATCAACCTTGGTGCGCGCTTTGGAGGCATTGATGTTGAAGCCGAAACCGGCACCGATCGGTTGCTCGTAGCTGACTTCGACGCCCTCGATTTTTGCACCTTGTTGCGAAGACGAGAGAATCTGAAATGACTTCACCGTGTTATCGAGCGGATCAACGAGATCGACCGTGTTTCCGTTGCGGTTTGAGCCGGTTTTGACGTAGCCGGTAATCTTCGATGAGTAAAGATTGACCAACGCAACCGATCGCGGCGCGAAATACCACGCCAGCGATAAATCGACGTTATCCGCTTTCAGTGGTTTCAAATCCGGATTCGGGCCGATCACGGTGCAGCCGGCGGTGCCGGCGCAGGTGAGCGTGTTAAATCCTGAACCGATGATGTTGTAGTTTTGCCGGCCAATGGTGCGGCTGATCCCCAGTCGCCCGATCAGTTTTGGTTGCAGTTCATAGCGCAAATTTACGCTCGGCAATACGTCATTGAAAGTCTTGTCGCTAAGTGTTTTGTAATAGACCGTACCTTGAGCAGGGTTGAACGCGACACC